>CAJMSZ010000008.1 GCA_905216215.1 uncultured bacterium
AAAGAGAGGGTTTTTCAGATGAATACAATCGCAGAACGGATTAAATTTGCCATGAAAGCAAAAAATAAAAAACAAGTAGATATAGTCAAAGATACTGGTATCAGCAAAGGGGCGTTCAGTTCCTACCTTTCAGGACAATACAATCCGAAAGCTGATAAACTAGAACTGATTGCTGACTCTTTAGATGTAGATTTGCGTTGGCTTTACGGGGAAAATGTGCCTATGGAAAATACTCAAAGAAATAATACTGCCCTGCAATACGTCTTTTACAACAACTCCTGCTCCGAGTATCTTCTTGATGATTTAGATGATATGTATATCGCAATGAAAACACAGTATTCCGCCCTCATTCCACGCTTTTATGTCCTTGTCAACCGAAGCGAAAATGAAGTACACATACTGCCTTTATTTTTAAGAGAAGATAGTTCCGAGTTCTACGAATGTCCGTCTGATTTTTTCCATGCAGACAGGCACAGCGTTTTTACAAGAGATTTTGACAGTATCAATGTGGAACTTTCAACTGCCACCGTCTATTATTATGGAATTGATACAAAGACTTATGAACCGAAAGTTACCACGCTGTCCTACTCACAAGCTGACGACTGCTTTTATATCGACAATGGAATACAGAGCGGTCACATAAAAGCATTTGAAAAAGAACTGGTAAAAGAAGCACTTTACTTAAAGCATAACGCCCAGTAACAGACAAGAGGACTTGCAAGGTTTCTGACCTTTCAAGTCCTCTGCTGTATCATGGTGCTGTTGGCTGTGTCCGTTCCGTCAAGGACTGCCCTACGGCGTATCGGCTTCGCCTTGATCCTTGACCTCACTACACACCTTATTTTATTTTCTCATCTACCAATTCTCCATTTTCAATCACAACGATTCTGTCTTTAAATTCTAGTATCCACTGAGGTGGTTCTCCACTTCTATTACTCTCCCCTTCTAAGCGAACTACATTTTCATCATGTCCCCATATATTTCGAGCATACATAACTTTCAAACTAGATTTGTTCTGATCCGTTGCCCCCGAAAAATTCAACTCATATCCTGGTTTCCCTTGCAGTGTAAGATAAGCCGTATCTCCTTGAACCCCATAATTTAAAATAACATTTTCATACATTGCTACGCCATGTGTCCAATGAAAACCAACTCCCATAAGAACTCCCGACAAAACAAACGCTCCAACGAATATGCCTAATGCTTTTTTTCTATTTTTTTTCTTGATTTTCTTAATTAAATTTACATCTTCAATTTCTTCATTTGTTATCACTGAAAAATTATCAATGTCCCCTGTCATTTCTTGATAGTATTTTTGACATTCTTCACAATTTTTCAAGTGTTTTTCGATTTCTTGATTACTTTCTTTACTTGTCAACCCATCAATATATAAAGGTAACAAATCTCTAATTATTTCACATTTCATGGTTACTCTCCTTTCTTATTCTTTGCTTTCCACGATAAAAAGTCACTCTTGCCCAATTTTCATCTTTACCCATAATTTCTCCAATTTCTTTAAATGTAAAATCGCCATTTAATCTCAAATACATAACTTCTCGCACCGGCTCCTCCAACAAATGAAGTTTTTTATACAACTCTATTACTTCCATTTTCTGTATTGCCGAATTTTCTGTAATTTTCTGACAAGTAGTTTCTTCTACATATTCTGCCACTACTTCTCTATCTTTTTTCTTTAGCTCTTTATACCATAAATGTTTTGCAATCGAACATAACCATACATATATCTTACAGTCACCACGAAAACTATCAATAGATTTTAGCGCTTGAAAAAAAGTTTCTTGTGTGAGTTCTTCGCTTAAATGAGCATCATGACAAAGGCTAAATAAAAAATTATATACTTGTGGCATATATTTTCGATAGATTTCTACCATTTCTTCCATACTCTACCCTCCTTTACCTATATGTACTTTACATATATTTTTCGTTACACAAATTTTTTAATTTTTAAAAATGGCGTAGATAATGTTCCCACTACCTACGCCATTTCTCATTACATCTTTGAAATATTTACTCCATTTTCTTTCAACTTTTACTCCAAATTTACTCCATTTTAAAAATTTGTTACGATATTTTGCGATATGCTACGATACCTTTTCTTTGAAGAAAAATGTCCGTAAACCTTGATTTTAAACGAACTTTTCAATATTTCCAAGCACTTTATTCTGTTGTGAGATTTTCTTCTCAAATTATTTTTGCACAATAGTGATAATGTGATTGCAAATGGGACAGATAGGAAACACTGGAAATAACAGTTGTTTTTGGATATCATGTCCCATTTCTTGACATGCTCAAAAAAGATGAGTTATAATGCTATAAGCTATAAGAGGAAAGGAGCGTGCTCTTGGCATGTTGACATTTGAGGAAAGAGAATTTATCCCGGTTGTACTTGGCGGGGATATTAACACATATAGCGTGGCACGCGCATTTTATGAAGAATATCATGTGAAGACTTATGTATTTGGAAAGTTTCCGTCGGGACCGAGCTATCACAGTAAGATCACGATTTACGAGCATAATACCCAAATTGATACAGATGCTTATTTTCTGGAACGAATCGAAAAATTTGCAGAAGAACATAAGGATAAGAAGATTATTCTGATGGCTGCCAGTGACGGTTATGCCGCACAGATTATGAGAAACCGGGAGAAGCTGGAGAAGCTGGGCAATCATATCATTGCACCATATCCGAATTACGAGCTTATGGAATATTTACAGAGAAAAGACAATTTCTATCAGCTTTGTGACAAGCATGGTGTGGATTATCCGGGAACTATTATTTATGACCCATCTATGGGGTTGGATTTTGAAATGAATTTTTCTTATCCGGTAGTGCTGAAGCCTACAGAGAGTACCCATTACTGGGAGCATCCATTTCCAACACAGAAGAAAGTATTTATTGTAAACAGCAGGGAAGAACTGAATCAGGCAATCAGGGATACTTACGATGCGGGATATCCGGATAAGATGATTATTCAGGATATGATTCCGGGGAATGATGAGAATATGGCGGTGCTTACTTCTTACTCAGACCAGAATGGGAAAGTGAAGATGATGTGCCTGGGACATGTTCTGCTGGAAGAGCATACACCTCATGGTTTGGGAAATCATGCGCTGATTATTACGGAACCAAATGAAGAACTGATGCTTCGCGTGAAGAATTTACTGGAAGATATGCATTATGTTGGATTTTCCAACTGTGATATCAAGTTTGACAAGCGGGATGGAAAATACAAATTTTTCGAAATTAATACCCGACAGGGGAGAAGTAATTTCTATGTGACTGGTTCTGGTTATAATGTGGCAAAATATGTTGTGGAAGAATATATTTACGGAAAAGAAATCCAGTTTGAAATGGCGAAAGAGGAACACCTCTGGATGGTAGTTCCAAAACAAGTGGCACTGAAGTATGTCAAGGAACCACAGAATCAGGAGAAAATGCGTAAACTGATGAAAGAGAAGAAGGTAGTCAATCCTGTGTTCATGAAGGGCGATCTGGCACCAAAGAGACTTTATGGATTACTCAGAACATATTTCAGTCATTTTGTAAAATTTAAGAAGTATTACAGCTAAAGAGGGAAAACGATATGAAGAAATTAGGAATCATCGGAGGCATGGGACCGGAGGCTACCAGCTTCTTTTATGCAAGGATTACGGGAAGAACTAAGGCCTCATGTGACCAGGAACATTTGGATATTGTGATTTTAAGCCATGCAAGTATGCCGGACAGAACCCACGCTATTCTGACCGGGGATAAAAGTGATGTATTGGAAGCAGCAACGAAGGATATCCGGGCATTAGAAATGCTTGGGGTGGAGAATATTGCGATTCCATGTAATACGTTCCATTATTTTCTGGAGGATTTGCAAAAAGAAACGAAAATTCCAATTATCAATATGTTAGAGGAAACGGTAAAAGCTATACTGAAAGAGAACCCGAATGTTAAGAAAATTGGAATCATGGGAACCGATGGAACTCTGCGTGCAGGTACTTATTTCCGTGTATGTGAGAAGATGGGTGTTCAGGCAGTTGCACCGGGGGAGGAAGCGCAGAAAGGTGTTATGTCCCTAATTTATGATGAAATCAAGAGCGGAAAGCCTGCTGATGAAACGAAATTTGTCCGTGCCTATGAAGATTTAAAGCAGCAGGGCTGTGATGCAGTGATTTTGGCATGTACAGAGATTTCCGTGTATAAGGAATATCATGAAGTTCCCAAGGACTGCATTGATGCGATGGATATTCTGGTAAAGGAATCTATTTTGCGCTCCGGAGCAGAGCTGAAAGAAGCTTCATACAGATAGGAAGGGATTACGGATGAAAAAATATACATTAGCAGAGTATTCCGGTCTGCTGGAACAGGCACATTTGTTGAAGTGTTGTCATATGGCAGATGCAGAAGAAAAAACAGTGGAGTATCTGACTTTTGATTCGAATAAAGTGACAGAAGGTACGTTGTTTATCTGCAAAGGAGCTGCCTTCAAAGCAGAATATCTGGAGGAAGCAATTCAAAGGGGGGCAATTGCATACGTCAGTGAGAAACAATACGATATAGAGACAGAAGTTCCGTATTTTCTGGTAAATGATATCCGCGCTGCTATGCCTGCACTTGCAGAAAAGTTTAATAATGCACCCTGGAAAGAACTCACCATTGTGGGAATTGGCGGAACCAAGGGAAAATCTACTTCAGCATATTATATGAAAGCGATTGTGGATGATTATATGGAGGCTACAGGCGGGAAAGAAAGTGCAATTCTTTCTTCCATTGATATTTACGATGGCGTGATTCGGGAAGAGTCCAGTCTGACTACTCCAGAAGCGGTAGAACTCCAGGAACACCTGCGTCATGCGGCAGACAGTGGGATTACCTTCGCTCAGATGGAGGTGTCTTCTCAGGCACTGAAATATGGAAGGGTTCGTAATATGAAAATGGATGTTGGGATTTTTCTGAATATTTCAGAAGACCATATCAGTCCCATTGAACACCCTGATTTTGAAGATTATTTTGCTTCTAAATTGCTACTGTTCCGGCAGGCAAAGTATGCAGTAGTTAATAAAGACGCAGATTTTGCCGGACGAATCCTGGAGGCGGCAAAGGTGTGTGAACGGACTGTCACCTTCAGTACACAGGATTCCCGGGCGGATGTTTATGGTTATGAGATTCAGAAGGATGGTCATGAGACGGTCTTCCGTGTAAAGACTGCGGAATTTGACGAAGAGTTCAGACTTACCATGCCGGGACTTTTTAATGTGGAAAATGCACTGGCTGTGATTGGAGCAGCCATGCTTCTGAAGATTCCGGTTGCTTATATGCAGTCTGGTTTATATCGCGCGCGTTCCAAAGGAAGAATGGAACTTTATAGCAGCGAAGATAAGCAGAGAATTGCGATTGTGGATTTTGCTCATAATAAATTAAGCTACGAGAAATTATTTTCTTCCACCAAGGACGAGTATCCGGATTATAAAATCGTTGCCGTATTTGGTTCTCCTGGAAATAAAGCACTTACCAGAAGAAGAGATATGGGACAGGTGGCTGGAGAAAATGCGGACATGATTTATCTGACTGCGGACGACCCGGCAAAAGAAGAAGTGCTGGATATCTGTAAACAGATTGCAGTATATGTAGAAGAACAGAAGTGCCCATACAAAATTGTGGAAAACCGGCAGGAAGCCATTCGAATGGCCATGAGTGAAGCAACAGGGAAAACGGTGTTCCTGATTATGGGAAAGGGAGATGAAAACTGGCTTAAGTATGGAACAAAGAAGGTGCCATGTAAGTCAGATGCGGAACAGGTAAAAGAGTGTCTGGAAGAATATAACAGATTACATGTATAAAAAAGACGGCAGGGAGTGTGAGTGCACTTCCTGTTTGTGTTTTTCATAAAATACAGTAGTGAAGAAATGGAATGAGGAAAGATATGAACCTGCAATCGCTACTGTGTGGAACGGATTATGTAGTATTACAAGAAAACGCACCATTCGAAAGAATAGAAGTAGAAAATATTGTATGCGATTCGAAAAAAGCCGGACACGGATGTGTGTTTGTGTGCATTCGTGGTGCGAAGCACGATGGCCATGACTATATAGAAGAGGCATGGATGCGTGGAACTGAGGTATTGATCGTCGAAAAGACAGGAAGACATGGACATTTATTTGATTTCCCGTCTGGCCTGACGGTATTTCTGGTGCGTGATACAAGAGAAGCTTATGCACAAATGGCGGCCAATTATTTTGGACATCCGGTTGAGGACTTAAAGGTAATTGGAATTACTGGCACAAAAGGAAAAACATCGGTAGCAGTTATGGTTCAGAAAATGCTTGAAAACCAGGGCATAAGAGCGGGCCTTATAGGAACGCTGGGAATTTTTGACGGAGAAGAGTGGATTTTTACAAAGAATACCACCCCCGATGCCTTTACCATTCAGGAGTATTTTGCTAAAATGAAAGACAAAGGTTGCAAGTATGTGGTGATGGAAGTCTCCTCCCAGGGGATGAAGCAGAAGCGGGTATATGGAATACCGTTTTTTATTGGTGTATTTACCAATCTTGGAGAAGATCATGTGGGACCTGGTGAGCATACAAGCTTTAATGAATACCGATATTATAAATCCAGACTTTTTAAGGTCTGCAGGGTTGGAATAGGAAATTTGGATGATATCCAGACGGGGTATATGTTTCGCAGAACCAGATGTGAAAAGTATGGCTATACCTGCCAGATGGAGAAAAAAGAAGCAGGAATATATGGAGATTCTCACATTCTATGTGGAGAAAACATTCAGCTTCTGATGGAGGATGGAATTCCGGTGACTTACTTTACGGTCAAAGGAATATCTGTATGCCTGCAGCAGCCGGGAAGATTCAATGTGTATAATGCATTGGCAGCACTTTCTGTGATGGAATGTCTGAAACTTCCTTTGGACTGTTGCGTAAAAACGTTGGAAACTGTATTTGTGAATGGACGTATGGAACGGATTTTTTGTAAAAAAAACATTGCGTGCTATATAGACTATGCACACAATGGCATGAGCCTCAGACAAGTGCTCCAGACATTGCGTCTTTACAATCCTTCCCGCATCATTCTTGTATTTGGATGCGGAGGAGGGAGAGCAAAGATACGACGGCTTGAAATGGGTGAAGCAGCAGGAATGTATGCAGATAAAATCATTTTGACCAATGATAATCCGAGAGATGAGGAGCCGAATAAGATTATTCAGGATATTCAGGAAGGGATAGGGAAAGCAAGAGAAACAACAAAGGAAGCTACAGACGGGAAAACACAGAATCAGGTGGAAGTGATTATGGACCGTCCTATGGCTGTGGCAAAGGCAATACAAAGCGCCAGACCGGGAGATATTGTGTTGATTGCCGGAAAAGGACATGAAACTTATCAGGAGGCAGGAGGAAGACGCTATTACATGGATGATCACGAACTAGTGAGAAATGCTATAGCCTGTCGGAAAAACTACGAGTAAGAGAAAGTGTGGATAACAAGATGTATGCAGATGTAATTATGGATATTACACATGAAAAACTGGATAAAATCTTTCAATATATTGTGCCACAGGAACTGGAAGAAAGCCTGAAGACAGGAATGGAAGTGTGTGTGCCTTTTGGAAAGGGAGATACGGTCAGAAATGGTTATATCGTTGGATTTTCTGAGAAATGTGATTATGATGCTTCAAAGATGAAAAAGATTCTTAGACCTGCGGAAAATCGTGTCGCAGTGGAGGCGAGTCTGGTAGAGCTGGCGGCATGGATGAAAGAATCCTATGGGGGAACAATGATTCAGGCTTTGAAAACCGTGCTTCCCATTAAGAAAGAAGAACGAAAGAAGGAAGAACGGATTCTGCGCAGACTTGTTAGTGTGGGAGAGGGGAAAGAATATCTGGAGCAATATCTGCACAAGAACCAGAAGGCAAGAGCCAGGCTCATGGCAGCGCTTCTGGATGATTCAGAGATTCCATTTTCTCTGGTAAGTAAGAAACTGAATATCACACTTCCGGTAGTGCGTGCATTAGAAGAGCAGGGGATACTGGAAATGGTGTCCCGGCAGGTTTACCGTAATCCTGTCCAGGAACGGGAAGAAATGTTCAGAACTATGGTGTATACCCCAGAGCAGGAACGTGCAATTTCCCGGTTTCAGAATGATTATGAAAAGGAAGATTATCAGACTTACCTATTGTATGGGATTACTGGGAGTGGGAAGACCGAAGTATATATAGAAATGATTCAGCAGGTGGTAAATAAGGGAAAACAGGCGATTATGTTGATTCCGGAGATTGCCCTGACCTATCAGACAGTGATGCGGTTCCGGAGAAGATTTGGAAATCGGGTTTCTATTATGAATTCCCGGTTGTCGGCAGGAGAACGGTACGACCAGATGATGCGGGCAAAAGAGGGGAAAATCGATGTGATGATTGGTCCGCGTTCCGCGCTGTTTACGCCCTTTCCCACTCTGGGGCTTATCGTAATAGATGAGGAGCATGAGGCCTCCTATAAGAGTGAACAGATTCCAAGATATCATGCGCGAGAAACAGCAGTGCAGCGAGCAAAGCTGGAAGGAGCCAGCGTGGTGCTTGGTTCAGCAACCCCTTCACTGGAATCCTTTTATCGATGTCAAAAAGGAGAATATAAGCTTCTGAAGCTGGAAAACAGAATTGCAAGAAGCGGGCTTCCCAGTGTGTATGTGGCAGATATGAGAGAAGAATTGAAAAATGGCAACAAATCGATTTTAAGCGATAAATTAAGGAAACTCATGCAGAACAGACTGGAAAAGAAAGAACAGACCATGTTGTTTCTAAATCGGAGAGGATATGCAGGATTCCTTTCTTGCAGGTCTTGCGGATATGTAGTAAAATGTCCTCATTGCGATGTTTCCCTATCCACCCATAACAATGGAAGAATGGTGTGCCATTACTGTGGGTATGAAGAGAAGATTGTGAGAATCTGCCCTTCCTGTGGCTCTACACATATTGGTGGCTTTCGTGCAGGAACCCAGCAGATTGAAGAACTGGTACAAAGAGAGTTTCCGGGAGCAAGAGTGCTCAGGATGGATTTGGATACTACAAGGGCGAAAGAAGGGCATGAGAAGATTTTAAGCGCCTTTGCAAATGAAGAGGCGGATATTCTTGTGGGAACCCAGATGATCGTGAAGGGACATGATTTTCCAAAAGTTACTCTCGTAGGTGTACTTGCTGCGGATATGTCACTTTATGCGGATGATTATCGTGCGGCAGAGAGGACTTTTGCACTACTCACACAGGCAGCAGGCCGCGCTGGAAGAGGCACTGCTCATGGTGAAGTAGTGATTCAGACTTATAATCCGGAACATTACAGTATTCGGGCAGCATCTATGCAGAATTATGAGCTGTTCTACGAAGAAGAGATGAAATACCGGGAACTGATGGGGTATCCACCGGCGGAACATCTGTTGGCGGTGTTACTTTCATCAGAAGATGAAGAATTATTGGACAAGGGTGCATTCTATTTAAAAGAGTATGCCCACAGAATTGGAAAAAATCACGAGATTCAGATAATAGGACCTGCAAGCCCGTATATCGGAAAGATGAAAGATATTTACAGACGGGTGCTTTACCTGAAAGCAGATTCCAACAGGATGTTGATTCACATGAAAGATTACATGGAACAATATATTGAAATGAACAGAGGGTTTGATAAAATCAGAATTCAATTTGATTTCGACCCTGTAAAGGGATTTTAGCCACAGCAAAAGGAGGACATATAATGGCAATCAGAGAAATTAGAATTATGGGTGACGAAGTGCTGAAGAAGGTATGTAAAGAAGTAAAACAGATGACACCGCGAACAGAAGAATTGATTGATGATATGTTGGAAACAATGTATGATGCAAATGGAGTAGGGCTTGCAGCTCCACAGGTGGGAGTTCTGAAGCGCATTGTCGTAATTGATATTGGAGAAGGACCAATTGTGATGATTAATCCGGTTATTCTGGAAACCAGTGGTTCCCAGACCGGAAGTGAAGGATGCCTAAGCCTTCCTGGAAAGGCAGGACAGGTGACAAGACCGAATTACGTGAAGGCAAAAGCACTTGACGAAAATATGGAAGAGTATATCATTGAGGGCGAAGAACTTTTGGCCCGGGCAATCTGCCACGAGCTGGATCATCTGGAAGGTCATATGTATGTGGAAAAAGTAGAAGGCCAGCTGGAAGATGTAAATTACGACGAAGAATAATGCAGATAGAATGGATAAAAACAATTCATAAAAACAGGTAATGGAAAAAGGAGGATTGTGAAATGAAAGTGATTTTTATGGGCACGCCGGACTTTTCTGTTGGAACTCTGGCGGCTCTTGTAGAAGCCGGACATGAGGTGGTGCTTGCGGTTACACAGCCTGATAAACCAAAGGGTCGTGGAAAAGAGATGCAATATACACCGGTAAAGGAATATGCACTGGAAAAAGGAATTCCGGTTTATCAGCCTGAGAAGGTCAGAAGACCGGAATGTATCGAAGAATTAAAAAAATACCAGGCTGATGTCTGTGTTGTTATTGCCTTTGGACAGATTCTCCCAAAAGAAATTCTGGAGATGACTCCGTATGGATGTATCAATGTCCATGCATCGCTGCTTCCAAAGTACAGAGGGGCAGCACCAATTCAGTGGGCAATTATCAATGGGGAAAACGTATCCGGTGTTACTACCATGCAGATGGATGAGGGACTGGATACCGGTGATATGCTGGAGAAGGTAGAAGTTCCGCTTGGAGAGAAAATTACAGGCGGAGAACTGCATGATTTACTTGCCGAGGCAGGGGCAAAGCTTTGCGTGCAGACGCTTGAAAAGCTGGAAAAAGGGGAACTGAAACCGGAAAAACAAGGGGAAACCCCAACTGCTTATGCAAGGATGTTAGATAAAAAGCTTGGCAATATCGACTGGACGCGTCCGGCTGTTGAGATTGAACGTCTGATCCGAGGCTTAAATCCATGGCCAAGCGCATACACAACATGGAATGAGAAAACGATGAAAATATGGGATGCGGATGTAGTTGACGAAGAGAAGACTGCAGAGCCGGGAACCATAATTGAGGTGACAAAGCAGACATTTTCTGTGCAGACAGGAGAGGGTGCACTTAGAATCAATGAACTCCAAATTCCAGGAAAGAAGAAAATGTCCGCAGATGCTTTTTTGAGGGGATATCAAGTAAAGACCGGCGAAAAGCTCGGCTGTTAAGGAGGAAGAAAAATGTACTATCCAATGTTTTATGACCCAACTTATATCCTGATTATAATCGGTGTTTTTTTATCGCTTGCAGCTTCGGCAAAAGTAAATTCCACCTTTGCCAGATATGCAGGTGTGCGTAACCGGAGAGGCATCACCGGACAGATGGCAGCAGAACAGATTCTGCATCAGGCCGGAATTTATGATGTGCAGGTACAGAGAATATCCGGTAAACTGACAGACCATTATGATCCGAAAAATAAAATCCTCAGATTATCGGATTCCACCTATGGCTCTACTTCGGTGGCAGCAGTAGGAGTGGCAGCTCATGAATGTGGTCATGCCATCCAGCATGCAACTAACTATCTGCCATTGTCTATCCGTGGAGCTTTGGTTCCTGTGGCAAATTTTGGAGCACAGATTTCATGGCCAATGATTATCATTGGACTTCTTTTTAATGGAAATATGTCAGGATTATTCATTAATTTGGGAATTCTGCTGTTTTCCTGCTCTGTATTGTTTCAAATTGTAACACTTCCGGTAGAATTTAATGCATCTTCCAGAGCGCTTCACATTTTGGGCGGATCAGGGCTTTTAGATCAAGAAGAAGTAGGACAGGCAAGAAAAGTATTAGGTGCGGCTGCGCTGACTTATGTAGCAGGTGCTGCGGCTTCCATTCTCCAATTACTCAGATTACTGATTCTGACAAGAGGAAGACGGGATGACTAAGAATTTGGCAAAAGAACAGAAAAAAACACAGACAAAAGAAATCAGTGAAAGAGAACTGGCACTTGCTGTTTTACTGGAAGTGGAAAAGGGCGAGAAAAGCCATCTGGCTTTGCGAAATGTGTTGGAAAAATATCAGTATCTGGACAAGCAGGAACGGGCATTTCTGACCAGACTTACAGAAGGAACTATAGAACGGACTCTGGAACTGGATTATGTGATTGATCAATATTCCAAAACAAAGGTCCGTAAAATGAAACCTGTCATCCGGGACATCCTTCGGATGGCGGTATACCAGATTAAATATATGGATAATGTTCCGGATTCAGCAGCATGCAATGAAGCAGTCAAGCTGGCGGGAAAGAAAGGGTTTGGAACTTTAAAAGGCTTTGTAAATGGTGTTCTTCGGAATATCGTGCGGAACAAGGAAGAGATTTCCTATCCGGATGAAGCCTGTGTGGAAGAATATTTCTCAGTGAAGTATTCTATGCCGGAGTGGATTGTGAAAATGTGGCTTGGCGATTATGGAAGAGACAAGACAGAAGAAATTCTGGAAGGTTTCTATCTTCCACGTCCCACAACGATTCGCGTTAATGAGAATCAGATTACAAAAGTAGAATTAATAAAGAAACTAAAAAATGAACATGTAAATGTAGAAGAACATCCGTTTTTGGATTCTGCATTGTTAATTTCCGGATATGATTACATAGGAGGTTTAAAAAGCTTCTGTGAGGGAGATTTCCAGATTCAGGACGCAGCTTCTATACAAGTGGCAGAAAGCGCAGATATAAAGCCGGGAGATTATATTATTGATGTGTGTGCTGCACCAGGCGGAAAGGCATTACATGCAGCTCAGATATTAAACGGAACAGGGCACGTAGAAGCACGAGACTTGACTGAATACAAGGTAGGCTTAATTCAGGAAAACATCTGGCGAATGGGATTTCAAAATGTGGAAGCGGTACAGCAGGACGCCACTGTATATGATGAAGCATCTGAAGAAAAAGCAGATGTGGTGATTGCAGATCTTCCTTGTTCCGGCCTTGGGGTACTTTCCAAGAAGACCGATTTGAAATATAAGATGACGCAGGAGAATGAGAAAGCGGTTGTACAGCTTCAGAAAAATATTCTGGATGTAGTATGCCGTTATGTAAAGCCGGAAGGTGTGATGATGTACAGTACCTGCACCATCTGCAAAGCAGAAAATGAAGAAAATACAAAGTGGTTTCTGAATCAGCATCCAGAATTTGAACTGGACCTGGAAAAACAGATTTTCCCAACCAGAGAAACCGATGGATTCTATATTGCAAAATTGGTAAAAAGGAGTTCCAAATAAAATGATGGAAAAGAAAGACATTGCATCTTTTTCGCTGGGTGAGCTGAAGATGGAAATGGCAGAAATCGGGGAGAAACCATTTCGTGCCGGACAGATTTACAACTGGCTCCATGAAAAGCTGGCAGATGATTTTGATGAGATGACAAATCTCTCGAAAACACTGCGGGAAAAGCTGGAAGAGCAGTACGAAATCCGTAAAGTGAAAATGATTACAAGACAGATATCGAAAATCGATGGAACCAACAAGTTTCTGTTTTGCCTGAAAGATGGGAATATGGTGGAAAGTGTACTGATGAAGTATAAGCATGGTAATTCCGTCTGTATTTCGTCTCAGGTAGGCTGTAAGATGGGATGCCGTTTCTGTGCATCTACTCTGGACGGACTGGAACGAAATCTGACACCATCGGAAATGCTTCGTCAGATTTATCAGATTCAGAAAATCAGCGGAGAGCGTGTTTCCAATATTGTTGTGATGGGAACGGGAGAACCATTGGATAATTATGATAATTTTGTGAAATTCATACATATGATAAGTGACGAATATGGTTTGAACATCAGTCAGAGAAATATTACTGCGTCTACCTGTGGAATTGTGCCCAATATCCGCAGGCTTGCAGATGAAAAGCTGCAGATTACACTGGCGCTTTCTCTTCATGGTTCTACTCAGGAGAAACGAAAGGCTCTTATGCCTGTGGCAAATAAATACGAGCTTTCTGAAGTGCTGGAGGCCTGCGATTACTATTTCGAAAAAACAGGCAGAAGAATTACCTTTGAGTATAGTCTTGTACATGGTGTCAATGATACTGAAGAGGATGCAAGGGAACTGATTCATATCTTGGGACCACGGAATTGCCATTTGAATTTAATTCCGGTAAATCCGATCAAAGAGCGAAATTATCAGAAACCAGATAAAAAAAGTGCCGGTAATTTCAAAAATAAACTTGAAAAAAGCGGGATAAATGTTACTATAAGAAGAGAAATGGGCTCTGATATTGATGGGGCTTGTGGACAGTTAAGACGTAAAACAATGCAGGAAAGTTAGGCTGAAACAGGTTCAGTCTTGTGTCTTGATGTGCGGGAGATTGTCTGCATAAGACATTAGGAGGCAGATTATGAAAGTATTTTCCATAACAGATGTGGGAAAAGTGCGAAAGATGAATCAGGATTATGTGTTCGCCACAGACGAACCTCAGGGAACACTGCCGAATCTTCTGGTAGTGGCTGACGGCATGGGAGGACATAAGGCCGGAGATTTTGCATCAAAGTTCACGGTGGAGACTTTGAAGGAAGAAATCAAACATTCCTTGAAGGAAGGTCCGAAAGAGGTGCTTCTGGATGCAGTACAGGTGGTAAATAAAAAGCTGATTGAGACAGCGGAAAAGGACATTAAGCTGGACGGCATGGGAACCACACTTGTGGCTGCAACTGTAATCGACCACACTTTACATTTTATTAATGTAGGAGACAGCAGACTGTATCTGATCAATCAGGAAGTGAAGCAGATTTCCCGCGATCATTCTCTTGTGGAAGAAATGCTCAGGCTTGGCGGAATCAGCGAGGAGGAAGCCAAACATCATCCCGATAAGAATATCATCACAAGAGCAATTGGTGTAAAAGAGGATGTAGAAGCAGATTACTATGAATATGCACTGAAGAAGGGGGATGTCATTCTGATGTGCACAGACGGGTTGTGCAATATGGTAAATGAAGATGAGATATTTACGATTATCAAAAGCGCCAGGGATATTGTGGAGGCCGGACAGTTATTAATAAATCGTGCAAATGAAAATGGAGGCAAAGATAATATCGGTGTAGTGCTTGCAACTCCGTTTTCCAATGAGGTGAGTATATGGTAAATGATGGCGGTATTGTTTTAGGGGAGAGATATGAGGTCTTAAGTAAGATTGGCGCAGGTGGCATGGCAGATGTCTATAAGGGTAAGGACACCATGCTGAACCGGTATGTGGCAATCAAGGTTCTTAAGAAGGAATACAGAGAAAATAAAGATTTTGTGAGAAAATTCCGCTCAGAAGCACAGGCAGCAGCCGGACTTCTGAATCCTAATATTGTTAATGTATATGATGTGGGGGAAGACCGTGGACTTTACTATATGGTAATGGAGCTGGTAGAAGGAATTACTTTGAAAGAATATATTCAGAAGAAAGGAAAACTTTCTACCAAGGAAGCAATCAGCATTGCCATCCAGATGTGTACCGGTATTGAGGCGGCACACAAGCATAATATTATTCACAGAGATATTAAACCACAGAATATTATTATTTCCAAAGAAGGTAAAGTGAAGGTAACCGATTTTGGCATTGCAAGAGCGGTAGATTCGAACACAGTAAGTTCCAATGCTATGGGATCGGTGCATTATGTGTCTCCGGAACAGGCCAGAGGTGGTTACTGTGATGCTAAAAGCGATATTTATTCTGTAGGCATTACGATGTATGAGATGATTACCGGAAGAGTTCCGTTTGACGGGGATTCTACGGTATCAGTAGCTATGAAGCACTTGCAGGAGAATATTACTCCGCCATCTCAGTATGCGCCAGATATGTCCAAGGCTTTGGAAAAGATTATTTTAAAATGTACCCAGAAAAGTCCGGAGCGCCGTTACGAATCCACAACTTTGCTGATTCAGGATTTGAAACGTGCACTTGTAGACCCTTCAGGTGCTTTTGTAGAAATAGAAAGACCAAAGAATCTAGGTGAAACAGTGATGTTTACTGAAGAAGATATGGGAAGCCTGAAACGTGGACACAGCTCGTATGATGACGATGATGATTACGAGGATGATGATTACGATGAAGACGATTATGAAGATGATGGCTATGAGGATGACGAGGAAGACGGAAATGTTCGCAGTGGAAAACGCAAAGGAAAATCCGATGAAGTAAATCCTCATATGAATAAAATGATGAAGATTCTTACCATTGTTGCTGCTGCTGTCGTCATTTTGATTATTGCGCTTGTTGCAGGAAAAGCAGCTGGAATTTTTCGTTTTGGTGGAAGCTCGGGAATTGAATCAAGCAGTGACAGTGCCAACATTGAAGTTCCACAACTGGTAGGTGAGACTCAGGCAGTGGCAAATGAAATGTGTGAGAAGAAGAATCTTGTCATGAAGGTAGTCAGTCAGAAGCAGTCAGACAAACCAGTGGGAACCGTACTCGAACAAAGTATCAAGGCCGGAGAAAAGGTGAAAAAGCAGACTGTAATTGAGGTTGTCATCTGTTCTGGCGCAGAGGAAGTAGAGGTTCCTGCTGTATCAGGTAATACCCAGGATGAGGCATGGAAGATTCTGAAAGATAAAGGCTTCACTGACTATGAGGTACAGATGGAATACAGTGATGAATATGACAATGGCGAGGTTATCAAAACAACACCAGCAGCAGGCGAGACCACGACAGTTGATACAAAGATTGTGCTTGTAGTCAGCAAGGGAGCCGAGAAAGCCGAAGTCCCGAATCTGGTAGGAAAGACTGTAAGCGAAGCACAGAAAGCTTTGTCTAATAAGGGACTTACCGATGGAGGAAGTACAGAAGAGTACAGCAATACTGTGGCAGAAGGTAAGATTATCAGTCAGAATGTGAAAGCCGGAAAGAAAGTAGACGGTGGAACCAGTGTAAGCTATGTAGTCAGCAAAGGAAAGAAACCAGCTGAGACGGTTGCTGTTCCGGATTTAAGAGGGTACAGCCTTGCAGATGCCATTTCAGCACTTTCAAACCGTGGATTGTCTTACAAAGAGATTGCGGCAGATAGTCCGTCACCATCTGGAACTGTAGTGGATATGAGTCCGGATATTGGTTCTCAGGTAGAGGTTGGAAGTACGATTACATTGTATGTAAGTAATGGTACCGGTTCAGATAATTCTGGAACCGGCACGGAGTAAAGGACAATTTATGCAGGGAAGAATAATAAAAGGAATTGCAGGATTCTACTACGTGTACAGCGTGGTAGAATCTTCTGCTTATGAATGTAAGGCAAAGGGTGTATTTCGCAAGGAAAAAGTGAAGCCATTAGTAGGAGATATGGTAGAGTACGAGGTTTTGGATGAAGCAGAGAAGAAAGGGAATATTATTGCAATCCTTACGAGAAAAAGCGAACTGATTCGTCCGGCTGTGGCAAACATAGACCAGGCACTTGTGGTATTTGCAATTACCAAGCCAAAGCCACATTTTAATTTACTTGACCGCTTTTTAGTGATGATGGAACGTCAGAATATTCCAGTGATTATTTGCTTTAACAAAAAAGATATTGCGGATGAAGCAGAGCAGGAAGCACTGAAAGCAATTTACGGGCCAAGTGGTTATAAAATCATTTTTACCAGTGCAGAGAAACGGGAGAATATAGACGAAGTACGGGAAGTATTGAAAGGAAAGCTGACTACTGTTGCCGGACCTTCCGGAGTGGGAAAATCTTCTTTGATTAATTGTCTTCAGAAAAATGTCAGTATGGAGACAGGAAGCATCAGTCAGAAAATTGAAAGAGGAAAGCATACGACGAGACATTCGGAACTGATTTCTGTAGACGAAGAATCCTATATTATGGATACACCGGGGTTCTCTTCTTTGTACACAAATGACTTTGATAAAGAGGAATTGAAACATTATTTTCCTGAGATGGAAGAACATTTTGGCTGTTGCAGGTTTCAGGGATGTAATCATGTAAACGAACCGGGCTGTGCTGTGAAGGAAGCGGTAGAGTCCGGAAAGATTCACAAGATACGATATGAAAATTATCTGGAAATGTATTGGGAGTTAGAGCAAAAAGAGAGGAAGAGGTATTAGGCGATGAAGTGTATATTATCACCATCTATTTTGTCGGCGGATTTTACAGTTTTAGGAGAACAGATTCATGAGACAGAGCAGGCAGGAGCTACTTATTTGCATTATGATGTAATGGATGGCATTTTTGTACCAAGCATTTCTTTTGGAATGCCGGTACTTAAATCTATCAAAAAGGCAACGAACCAGTTCATGGATGTCCATCTTATGATTACAGAGCCAATTCGCTATATTGATGAATTTGTGGCATCGGGAGCCGATTTGATTACGATTCACTATGAAGCTTGCGAAGATGTGCGTGCAACAATTAACAAGATTAAAGAAGCAGGTGTGAAGGTGGGTGTTTCTATCTGTCCGGAAACTCCGGCAGAAGTGCTGGATGAATACTTACCGGATGTAGACATGGTTCTGATTATGACGGTACATCCAGGTTTCGGAGGACAGAAGCTGATTCCGGAAGCTCTGGACAAGGTAAAAGAGGTACGCATGAAACTGGATAATCTGGGTCTTAAAACGGATATTCAGGTAGATGGAGGTATTTATACGGCAAACGTAAGAGATGCCCTGAATGCGGGCGCTAACGTCATTGTAGCAGGTTCCGCAGTATTCAAAGGAAACCCAATAGAAAATGTAAAGGAATTTATGGAGATATTTAAAGAATATGAGTAAAGCAATTATTATCAGTGGGGGGGAACTGGAAGAAGGGTTTGTGGAGAAGGTTCTTTCTGAAAACGAAGGAGCAAGTATTGTTGGTGTAGATAGAGGGGTAGAGTATCTGTACCATCATCAGATTAAGCCTAACTATATTGTAGGGGATTTTGACAGTATTGCGCCCGAGATTATCAAGTATTATAAGACAGAAACCAATGTGGCAATCAGAGAATATAATCCTGCCAAGGATGAGTCCGATACGGAGATGGCCATACGGATTGCAATTACAATTGGAAGCGCGGAAATTTATATTCTTGGTGCTACAGGAGGAAGAATTGATCATCTGTGGGCCAATGTGCAAAGCCTGGCCATTGCCTGCAAGTTTAATGTGAAAGCTTATATATTAGACCCTCAGAACCGCATTTTTGTGACAGACAAGCCTTGCCAGCTTAAAAAATCAGAAGCATATGGAAAATACTTGTCTGTGTTCAGCCTGAGTGGTGAAATCTTTGATTTCAATATGAAAGGTACAAAATGGCCTCTGGAACATCATGTATTAAGACCAACGGACAGTCTTACTGTGAGCAACCGATTTGAGGATGAAATTGTAGAGATTGATTTTATCGGTGGAATGATTGTGGTTATGGAAACGAAAGATAAGTAACAGATACAATCAATAAATAGAATGAAGATAATTTGCAAAGAGACTCAGATTCATATATCTGAGTTTTTTTCGTGGGAAGTGTCACATTTTCTAATATTCAACCGTCTTTATTGATAGAACGTTCGAAATACAATGGAAAGGAGTGATGGCAATGCGTAAGCAAAGTGACAGTGAGACACTGGAGCAGTTGTATGACTTGTATGAACAAAAGATGTATGCAGTTGCATTTTCTATTTTACATAATGAATGGCAGGCAGAAGATGCGGTGCAGGATGCTTTTGTACGGCTTTTCAAAAATATCAAAAGATTAAAGAATCTGGAAGCAGAAAAGACACGGGCATATGTTTTGCGTACAATACAGAATACAGCAATTGATTTGTATAGAAAAAATCATATAAGTTTACAACGGACTGTTTCGATTGAAGAAAGAGAAATTGCAGATGAGTGTGATGACATGATGAATCTGGTTTCCCGGCTTGCAGGAGAAAATATTTTAGAAGAAATGCTTAGCCGGTTACCGGATTCTTACAGAGAAGTGCTCATGCTGCGATGTGTTCATCAGCTTTCAAGTAAGGAAACAGCGGCAGTGCTTGAAATCAGTGAAGCTTTGGTGCGAAAACGCCAGCAGCGTGCAATCAATAAACTTAGGATGATGATGGGAGATGATATTTATGTCAGACAAAGAATTTAAAGAGATTACATTGAAAGAATTCGACGCAATGGATATGGGGCATACATTTTCGGATGATTATAAGCAGAAGAAACAAAAGTTTGTAAATGCAGTCAGACAAAAAGAAGGAAGCAGAAACCATAACTATATTTATAAAGTTGTAGCAGCAGTTGCAGTAATTTCGTTGATACCGGCCAGTGCCTATGCAGCAGATAAATGGATTCGCATGCAGAATCAAAATACAGGGAATTACAGCAACAGTCTTTTATTAACGAAGGAAAATCAGGAGAAGACGTTTACTCCGGTGAAACTCACGGCAGAGTATCTTCCGGAAGGAAGCACGGAGGCAGTAAGCAGTGGACCATACGAATACGAAGTCCCATCGGATAATGGTTCTGGAGCACACAGCACCTCCTTCGTATTATATCAGATGGATACAGAGGAATATCAGTTTGATGAGAACTATGTAATCTCCCGTGAAGCCTTTGATGCAGATGGGAGAGAAGCAGTGCTTCTTACCTATGATTCAAGAACTGCATATGATAAGAGAGCTTATGTAATCTTTGATGACTTGCAGTATGTGGCAGAGGTTTCTATGGGAAGCGGAATCATGACGGATGAGGCAAAAAAAATTGCTTCGGGTATCAGACTGACACCGACAGAACAGGAAGAGGCAACCAGTGCAGTATCGCTTGCTGAAATGAAAAAAGAGATGGAAGAGATGGCAGAACAGGGAAACTTAGATGGAACAGATACCATGACGATGTTAGCACAGGGAGAAACCTGGACGGATGAAACAAGTGGCTATCAGTTATCTGTAAAAAAGGTGGAAGTATTTGACGGTATTCAGTCATTAGAAGCAAAATACTTTACGGATAATGGAGAGCATATCCCGGAAGGAGCCGTGGATAAGGATGGAAATATGACAGCGTATGAACGTCCGGTAATTCAGACAGGAGACGGTATCACTTCCATTAATGAACAGACAGGAACAACACATGTAAATCGTAAGTTGGTGTATGTGACATTAGAAATTACCAATCCTGCGGATGCAGCACGAGAAGGAAAAGATGACGAAGCCTGCGTAAACTTCCAGTTATGTATTCCAGAAAAGAACGCGGATGGTAAATATGAAAACAAATTTTTCGAACCGCAATATGACAGCATTTATAATGAACCGGTTTATTTTGATGCATCGAATTGCAGTTCCAATACAGATCATCATTATTTCTTTACAACAGTTGGAAGAGGAGAAAGCGTTATCTGTCACTTGGGATACGTGGTCGATGAAGATATGCTTGGCCAGATTTATATGGATACAGATTATAGTGATGAAATGAAATTGATAGATGTTCGCAAATAACACTGAGAAACAAAAGAAACGCCACACTGAATGTTCAGTGTGGCGTCTTGTATGTTATACGACTTTATTTCTTTTTACCATATTTCTTTACACTTGTTGTTACCATTCCGGTTAATGCGAACAATGCAATCGCGTTAGGGATAACCATCAGGTTATTGAACATATCTGAAAGTTCCCAAACCAAATCGTTAGAAGCAAGTGTTCCAAGGAAGATAAATACTAAAGCAACAAGCATGAAAGGTTTCTGAGCTTTTTCACCGAACAACCATGTTATGTTAATCTTTGCAAACAAGTTCCATCCAAGGATAGTAGAGAATGCAAAGAAGAAAAGAGCGATGGCTACGAAAGCAGCTCCAATTCCTTTACCAAAAGCAATACCGAATGCAGTCTGAGCAAGGTTTGCTTTGTTCAGGGTATTCACAACATCACCGGTATAACCATTTGCCAAAGGACCATCTGCTGTGTAAAGAGTAGAGATGATTACTAAAGCATTAAGTGAAAGAACTACGAATGTATCAATAAATACACCAGCCATAGCTACAGTACCCTGGATATGTGGGTTTTCAACCTGTGCAAGTGCGTGAGCATGAGGAGTAGAACCCATACCAGCTTCGTTAGAGAAAAGACCACGTTTCGCACCCTGACTGATAGCAATTTTAAGTGCGCTACCAAGTCCACCACCGATGATAGCCTGAGGTTCAAACGCATATTTGAAAATCATTCCAAATGTTGCAGGTACATATTTGATACGGATAATGAGTACCAGTAAAGCACCTAACAGGAAGAAACCAGCCATGATAGGAACGATCTTCTCTGTTACAGATGCGAGACGGTCAACACCGCCTAAGAAAATAAATCCACAAATAATTACAAGAACAACACCAACGGTCCATGAAGGAATACCAAATGCAGTATGGATTGTAGAACCGATTGAGTTAGACTGTACCATACATCCGAAGCATCCAAGAGCAAGGATAATTGCGATTGCAAAGAAGCCTGCAAGGAATTTACCAAATCCGCCCTTAAAAGCTGTGGTTATGTAGTAAACAGGACCACCCTGAATAGTGCCGTCTTTCGCTTTAATACGAGTTTTCTGAGCTAAGGTTGCTTCAGCGTAGATGGTAGCCATTCCCAGGAATGCGATAATCCACATCCAGAAGATAGCACCAGGACCACCGGTAAGGATAGCACCGGCTGCACCGACGATATTACCGGTACCAACCTGAGCTGCAATAGCAGTTGCTACAGCCTGGAAAGAGCTCATACCACCTTCGTGGGAACCACCCTTTAAAGAAAGACCACCAAACATCTGTTTTAATCCGGCTCCCAGATATCGAACCTGAACGAAGCCTGTTCTAATAGAATACCAAAGACCAACACCTAAAAGTAAAAAAACTAAGATATAATCAGATAGATACGCATTAATAGTTTGTACAACAGATAACATAACATTTCCCCCTTTTACATGCATCTAGTATTGACAGAAGACGTATGCGGAAAATTTCGTTATCGCGAATTAGAAATTTACCGACATACTATCTGAGTTAGGAAAATTTTCAGATATATTCTTCTGCCTTTATTTTTTGTATATGCTTATTGTACTACTTTCATGCAATTTTTGCAAGCAAATTGTGGCAAAAAAATGGTAAATAGAAGTAAAAATAGAACAAAGACGCTTTAAAGTGGTAAAATTTACAAAAAAAACGCAACAAAAAATGCAATTTTCATATTTCACAAAAAATATATATAATAGGAAGAAACTTGACAAAAATGATAGAATAGAATAATATAATGCCATTGGATTAGTTCGGCATAATAAAAATTATTCGCATATAATAACGCGTGTGAGAAGGTAGAGGATGTCGAGTATGATGAGAAGAAAAAGGGAACAGTTGCACTTCCCCGAGAATATGCAGAAGAGTTTACATGTATCCGTGGGAGCTAACATATACTGGCATTTGTATACGAAGAACGAATGACATGAGACGGAAGCAGATGTGATTTACCTTAGCTCTGAAAGTCAGGGATTACCAGATTGCGGACTGATATGGTAGAAGTACTGAAAGAAGTAGAATAAAGAGTGAAGAATATAAAATAAAGGAGTATTTTCATGGGTGTGACAATTTTGACAGGACTTTTCATTCCTTTTGCAGGGACTACATTGGGAGCGCTATGTGTACTTTTTATGCGTGAGGGTTTCCAAAAAGGTACAACAAAGGTATTAAGTGGATTTGCCGCAGGAGTTATGATTGCAGCTTCTGTGTGGAGTTTGCTGATTCCGGCCCTTGAACAGGCTGAAAACATGGGAAAATACCGGGTTGTTCCTGTGGTTGTCGGGTTTGTGCTTGGGATGGTCTTTTTATTATTTTTAGATAACGTTACTCCGCATATACATCTGGATGAAACAGTAGAGGGACCGCCTAGCGGGCTTAGCAAATCTTTTATGATGATTCTGGCAATTACCATTCACAACATTCCAGAGGGTATGGCGGTAGGTGTGCTTTATGCCAGTCTGCTTGCGGAAAACACTTCGGTTTCCCAAACAGCCGCGTTGGCATTGTCGGTAGGAATTGCAATTCAAAATTTCCCGGAAGGAGCAATTGTATCTATGCCGCTCCATGATGCCGGAATGTCAAAGGGAAAGGCCTGCATCTGGGGAATCTTGTCAGGGGCAGTAGAACCTGCAGCAGGTATTCTGACTGTATTTCTTGCAAGAACGATTGTTCCGGTAATGCCATATCTGCTCAGCTTCGCGGCCGGTGCAATGATGTATGTAGTAATCGAAGAATTAGTGCCGGAGATGTCAGAAGGAGAGCACTCCAATAAAGGAACGATTGCATTTATGGTTGGTTTCTGTCTGATGATGGTACTGGACGTAGTATTTTCCTGAAATTAGTTGACAAAACAGTTTGGAAAGACTTTAATTATGGTAACACACGATTTGAAAATCACTCAAAATGTAGATATGGTAATACAGATTGAGGACGGAAAATCGTAATGTGACAAAATGCGAGTCATAAAAGGAGCAGTGAACAATGAGTAAGGCAACTACCAAACTTGCGATTGCATATGCTTTTAAAGAACTGTTATTAGAAAAGCCGTTTGACAAGATAACGGTAAATGATATTACTGAGAAATGTGAAATGAACAGGCAGACCTTTTATTATCATTTTCATGATATATTAGAACTTACTGAGTGGATCTGTGAGGAAGATGCGGAGCGGGCAATCAAAGAAAACAGAACGTATGAGACCTGGCAGGAGGGATTTTACGCTGTCTTTGAAATGATAAACAGAGATAAGGCATTTATTATCAATATTTATCATCACGTTCCTAAGGATTACTTATACCGCTATCTGTACCGGGTAACCTATCAGCTTCTTTATAATGTGCTGGAAGAAAAGGCAGAAGGCATGGTGGTACGGGAAGAAGACAAGGCGTTTATTGCTAATTTTTATAAATATGGATTCGTAGGACTTGTGCTGGAATGGATTGACAAAGGAATGAGAGAAGACCCGAAGGTTATCATTGAGCGTTTAAATTCCCTGATTCAGGGAAACTTTAGCCATGCGCTCAGCAATGCCAGACTGGATAAAAATAGAATATAAATGGTAAATGCAGGAATGTGGGTTAATATAGAAATACGACAGAATGGCAAGTTTGTCGTATTCTCCTGCAATGTGGGAGGACTGTCGTTATCTATGACAGTTCTTCTTTTTTATGTATTTTATTTCTGGATTTTATGGATATACTTATGGATATGAAAGATGCCAAGTGGGCGCTATGTGCCGGCGACACATGCTTAGCACCGACCGGAGCGAAGCGTAGATGTGAGAGTGCGAAGCACGGAGTAATCCACATACATCGCAAGTGAGGGGGTAACCCCGGCATAGATGAAATGGCAAAGAAAGGAAGCGTGTTATATGTATTATTCAGCAGGAACTTATGAAGCATTCGCAAAACCAGAAAAACCAGAAGGAGCTGACCGGAAATCAGCATACATTATCGGAACAGGACTTGCAGGACTTTCTGCAGCATTTTATCTTGTAAGAGACGGACAGGTGAAGGGAGAACGGATTCATCTTCTCGAAAAACTTGACCTTGCAGGCGGAAGTTGTGACGGAAGAAAGGATATCCGAAAAGGCTTTTACATGAGAGGCGGCAGAGAGATGGATAATCATTTTGAATGCATGTGGGATATGTTCCGCGATGTGCCATCTATTGAAACTCCAGGCATTTCCGTACTGGATGAATATTATTGGTTAAACAAGCATGACCCGAACTATTCCCTGTGCCGTGCCTCAGAAAAATGTGGACAGGATGCACATACAGACAAGAAATTTACACTGGACAAAGAATCAGCAATGGCTCTTTCGAAGCTATTTATGACACCGGAAAAAGATCTGGAGGATAAGAAAATCAGTGAAGTACTTCCGGATTCCTTCTGGAGCACCAATTTCTGGTTATACTGGCAGACCATGTTTGCATTCCAGAAATGGTCTTCCGCTCTGGAAATGAAGCGGTATTTATGCAGATATTGCCATCACATCGATGGACTTCCTGATTTTACAGCCCTTCGTTTTACCAAATATAATCAGTATGAGAGCATGATTCTTCCACTTGTAAAATATCTGGAAAGCCACGGAGTAACTGTGGAATATGGAATCGATGTGAAAAATGTCATTATCAAGGATGAAAATGGCAGAAAAGTTGCCACTCAGATTGTTTACGAAAAAGATGGAAAGACTGACACTATCGACCTGGTAGAAGATGATCTGGTATTTATTACAAACGGATGCTGTACCGATACTTCCTGCTACGGAGATCAGAATACCGCACCAGACCTCAGTAATATCAAAAATGGGGTAGGTGAGTCCTGGGATTTGTGGAAGAACATCGCTGCACAGGCAAAACATGGGGAATACGGTAATCCGGATAAATTCTGCAGTGATTACGAAGCAACCAACTGGATGAGTGCAACAGTAGAGACTTCAGATGAAGAAATCATCCAGAAGATTATCGGGGTCTGCAAGAGAGACCCAAGAGAAGGAAAAGTGACAACCGGTGGAATAGTCACGGTAAAAGACAGCATGGATAACTGGTATCTTTCCTGGACCATTAACCGCCAGCCACAGTTCAAGGCGCAGAATAAGGATACCGTTCTGGTATGGGTTTATGCACTTTCTACCAATAAGGCAGGAAATTATGTAAAGAAAGCAATGCGTAACTGTACTGGTGAAGAAGTTTGCCGTGAATGGCTGTATCACATTGGAGCACCGAAGGATAAGATTGATGACTGGGCAAAGAACCGTTGCAATACCACGACTTGTTTCATGCCTTATATTAACGCATTCTTCCAGCCGAGAAAGGAAAAAGACAGACCACTGGTTGTTCCAAAAGGAGCAGTCAACTTCGCCTTCCTTGGTCAGTTTGCAGAAACTCCAAGAGACACCATTTTCACAACAGAATACTCTATCCGTACCGGTATGGAAGCAGTATATACCCTTCTGAATGTAGACAGAGGTGTGCCGGAAGTCTGGGGCTCCAAGTATGATGTAAGAGAATTGCTTCGTGCGGCATACTATGCGATCGATAAGAAAACAATCGACCAGGTTCCATTATCCTTCAAAGAAAAAATGCTTTTAAAAGCAGTTTTAAAAGCAGTCAAAGGTACCGATGTGGAAATTCTACTGAAAGAAAGTGGATTAATAAAATAGAAATTGTTCAATATAGAAATTCGAAAGAGGAAGTATCTCAGGTGTTGGGATACTTCCCCTTTTTGTGCTATAATTAGCAAAGGAAAGATTTGGCTTTGGTCCTATGGGAGTCTGGATTGGAATGTTCGCAGACTGGACGGTGAGAGCAGTTGTATTTACATACCGGTTCCGTAGCAGAAAATGGATGGAACATCAGGTGATCTAAGAGGGGGAAAAGATAAAATGACTGAATGGGAAAAAGGGAGGTAATTTTAATGAACAAACATGTAGAAAAAGCGATGGAACTTAGAAACACAGAACCCATGGTATGCAATTGTGCACAGACT
The DNA here is from genome assembly GCA_905216215.1 of uncultured bacterium. Taxonomy (GTDB): domain Bacteria; phylum Bacillota; class Clostridia; order Lachnospirales; family Lachnospiraceae; genus Allocoprococcus. Next base: position 27,454 of record CAJMSZ010000008.1, read on the forward strand.
ATTCTTCGAGTGTATGCAGAGGAATTAGGTTTGTCAGAAAAACAGGCAGACGAAATCGGTGCGAATTTTGGTGGTGGTATGAAATGTGGCAGTGTCTGTGGAGCAGTCACCAGTGCTCTCATGGTTCTTGGGGCGAAAGGAATTGTTGAACCATCCAAACTGAACGCATTTCGTAAAAAAATTGCAGAAAATCACGATGGATATCTTAATTGCGTAGACCTCTTGCGCGCAAATGCAGCAAAGGGTGGAGATAAAAAGACCCATTGCGACCACATGATACAAGAAGCAATTGAAATAATAGATGAAATGTAATTATAAGTTGACCTATGAGATGAAGAAACAGGTGATGAAATGAGTAGAGAAAATAAACTGACAACAAGGATTTTTGCAGTTGTAATCATTACTTTTGGAATTATATTTGGCAGTACATGGAACAGTATAGGATTTTGCCTTGGAGAATATATTTTTTCTACCGTTGGTCTTCCTGTTTGGTCAGGAGGAACGGGTGGAATCCATTATCCGGGAATAATTGGACTTGCTTTCATACTTGTTGGGACAGGCATATGGAATACTACTTTATCGAAAAAAACTCGTACATGGATATGGGGGATTGTAATTACACTGTTTATGGTTATCAATGTTTTGTATGTTTATTTAAAATGATGTTGGGTTCAAAATCTACAACTATGATGCCTGCGGATTGTTCCGTGTTTTGCACTTCCACAATCCTGGCATCGTTAAAATTAAATTTGAACTTTCTTATGTTTTTTGTGATTCAGATACAGGTAGAAGCCGATATTTAAAATTACACCTACAATAGTTGATATTGGAGCAGCCAGACCTATTTTGGTTAAATTGGTGTCTGGCAGAATGCTCATGTAGTATGCCAAAGGAAGCCTTACGAGCAGAGTCTGGATCAGTCCCTGAGCCATAACCCATACGGTTTTATTATTTCCATTAAAATAACCAACCATACTAAAGAGTACTGCTGTAACAATCGTTTCCAGTGCGAATCCCTTCAGATAGTCATATCCATTTAGAATTACCACTGCATCCGTAGAGAAAAATCCGGACAGAACGTCCCCTTTCAACAGAATAAGGGCAAATACCATACAGCCTACAACCAGTCCTACTCCGATACCGGTAAACATGGATCGTTTTGCACGTTCCGGTTTTCCGGCACCAATATTCTGTGAAACAAAGGAAGCCATAGACTGCATCAGGGCACTTGGCACTAACATAGCAAAGTTTACAATTTTACATGCAACCCCATATCCGGAAGAAGCCTCCAGACCAAGGCGGTTGACGAAAGCACAGAGGGCAAGGAAAGAAACCTGTGTCAAAAATTCCTGAAGTGCCAGTGGAAGTCCAATTTCAAGAAATTTCTTACACTGCAGATTCAAGCGGAAATCTGTTTTGGCAATGGTAAATGGCAAGTCTTTCTTTATCAAAAGAACAATGGCAAATATGACACTGAGGGCCTGGGCAGCAACCGTTGCAATTGCAGCACCTGCAGCATCCATATGAAGTCCGGCTACAAGTATTAAATCACCGAAAATATTTACAATACATGCCACTAAAACGAAGAGCAGAGGTGATTGGCTGTCTCCTAAGCCTCTGAATATGGCAGATAACAGATTGTAAGCTACAATAAAGAAAATACCACTTCCACAAATACGCACATAACTAGCGGTTAAGTCTACTGCTTCAGTTGGTGCCTGCATAAGTACGGAAATCGGGCGTGCAAAGCATACCATAATAAGGAACAGGACAACAGAAATGAGTGTAAACACAATTGCGGCACCACCAATTACACTTCCAATCTGCTCTGGTTTTTTCTCTCCTAAGTAACGTGCAATCAGAACCGTGATTCCCATGGCAAACTGAATGACTACGAAGGTAACAAGATTCAATACCTGACTTCCTGTTGAAACCGCAGAAAGACCGGAGGTAGAACCGAATCTTCCAACGACCAGCAAATCTACAGCTCCATATGCGGCCTGAAGGATGAGTGCTCCAAGAATGGGAATCATAAATGCAATTAATTTTTTCAAGATACTTCCCTGTGTAAAGTCTGCTTTATTATCTGTCATGTTGCTCTCTCCTTTCGCACATAATCCGGTAAAATTTTTCAATGGTCTGAATCATACAATCTGCATCTTCTTCCGAAATCTCTGCAAGACAAGGAGAAAGTTCACTAAAATACTGTTCATCATATTTTCTGGAAAGTTTTTCTCCTTCTTCTGTAATGGAAAGGTAGGTAACTCGCCCGTCCTTGCGGGAAGCAATTTTCTGAAGCAGTCCTTTTTGTTCCATTTCCTTAATTGTTCTGGTGACACCCGGACGTGGAAGACTTAAGGCGTCACTGATATCCGATACTTTTACCTGAATACCCTGTTTTGAAAGGGAATGAATGACATCCATATATTGAATATAGGAAGGCATAATTCCTTTTGGTAGTGCAGGTAGCATTTCGCGTATTCGCTTTGCCTGATAAAAGGCATCAAACATTCTTTTCACTTTTTCATTTGTCATAATGGTTTCTCCTCTATAATGGTAAAGTAATTATCTTTGATAATTACCGAAGATAATTATATAGAGAATGTTTTCCTTTGTCAATCATAAATAAAGGGAAATATAAACTTAAATAAGCACCAACAGAAAGAAAAACTTTCGGAAGGTGCCTGCATGAACAGAATGATACATTTGGGCTCAAATGTTTTTATATTTTAGAATCAAATTTATGTGGCTGTGAAGTGATATGTTCTTTGAGAACAAGGTTTACATACTGGCTGAAAGAACGATCATCACTTTCAGCTAAAACTTTTACTTTTGCAATGACATCTGTATCTAATGTAATACTTACTTTTGTCTTTAGTGGTTTCATGTATATCCTCCTTTTTGGTAAAATATAACATTTTATAAGATAAGGTATTTAAAAATAGTATAAAATAGGATAAAGTAGTATATATGGAGGAAGGAAGATGAAAAAAGAAACAAAACATACACATACACTTACAGAAGAAGAAATTGAACGGTTCTGGCAATTTGCTGAGGAAGATGACTTGGATTTCTATGAAAAAATTTTGATGAATCAATCCGAAGAATGTCAGCGTAAGTTTTTTAAGCAGTATTCGGATTTTTTTAGTGAATATAAATTAAATCCACTGAAGAATGAAAATGGGATACGATTGCTTCAGGATGATGCTGTCCGAGACCTAATGAGACGGATTGGTAAATAGAAATATAATATAGGGTACTTACAAAGATGTAAATGAAGAAAAATAGAGATAAAAGCAGATGGAAGGATCATTCCTGTGCTTGTGGTATCTCCGAAAAAGAAGATTGTTACGCTACACTTCTGTATATGAAAGAACACGCGGAAGAACTCGGCATCAATCCAAATCAGATTATGGCGAGAGGCTGAAAGGTCTCTCGTTTCTTTTTACTCAATCGAGTAGCTATTCCCAAAGGAGAAGAATTTCGAATGTCGACAGAAGAAAAAATAGAACAGTTGTTAAATGATTACGGAAATTTTATTTCCCGTATGTGCTTTTTAGACAGGAGATGAGAGGAAAATGAATATTCACAAAAATAAGATGCTATGGTATAATACAAGATACTGTATTAGGACTTCTTATGAGAGGAGCTGAAATATGGGAAAAGATTTAAAAGGCAAAGAACTTGGCAAGGGAATATCCCAATCAGGTTACCGTACGATACCCTTAACAGAAGAAGTGGTTGCTATACTAAAAAAACAAAAAGAAAAGAATAAGAGGATTTCAGAAATTTCAACAGAATGGGAAGAATTTGTGTTTCTGTGTCGAAAAGGAACACCGGTCAAGAACACTTCAGATGTTACTGGGCCATTCGAATATTGGAATTACAATGAACTTATATGTTCATACTACCGAGGAAGAAAAGAAAAAAGAAATGGACTTGGTAGCAGAAGCACTTATGGCAATGTAATGGCCCACTAAATGGCCCACTTGCAAAAATAAGTATGCTGAAATCCCTTGAAATCTAAGGATTTATAGGAGGAAATAGAGAAAATGAAATTAGGAATCGTGGGACTCCCAAACGTAGGAAAAAGTACATTGTTCAACTCACTGACAAAGGCAGGAGCAGAATCAGCAAATTATCCATTCTGTACTATCGACCCGAATGTGGGTGTGGTTACTGTACCGGATGAACGACTGGATGTGCTTGGCAAGATGTACAACACGAAGAAAATCGTTCCTGCAGCAATTGAATTTGTAGATATTGCAGGACTTGTAAAAGGAGCATCCAAGGGAGAAGGTCTTGGAAACCAGTTCCTTGCAAATATCCGTGAAGTGGATGCGATTGTGCATGTAGTCAGATGTTTTGAAGACAGTAATATTGTCCATGTAGATGGAAGCATCAATCCGCTTCGTGATATTGAAACCATTAACTTTGAGTTGATATTTTCTGATATTGAAATTCTGGACAGAAGAATCGCAAAGGCAGCACGTGCGGCAAGAAATGATAAGATGATTGCCAAAGAGCTTGCCCTTATGGAAAAGGTAAAAGCACATCTGGAAGAAGGAAAGATGGCTAAGAGCTTTACGGATATCGCAGATGAAGACGAGCAGGCATGGCTCGACAGCTATAATCTTCTCACATACAAGCCGGTTATTTTTGCGGCAAATGTAACCGAAGATGATTTGGCAAATGACGGAGCAGACAACAAGGGCGTACAGGATGTCCGTGAGTATGCTGCCCGTGAAGGCTGTGAAGTATTTGTAGTCTGTGCCCAGATTGAACAGGAAATTGCAGAGCTTGACGATGATGAGAAGAAGATGTTCTTAGAAGACTTGGGACTTAAAGAATCCGGTCTTGAGAAGCTAATCAAGGCAAGCTATAGTCTGCTTGGACTTATCAGCTACCTGACAGCAGGTGAGCCGGAGTGTCGGGCATGGACCATCAAGAAAAATACCAAAGCGCCACAGGCAGCAGGAAAGATTCATTCTGATTTTGAACGTGGATTTATCCGCGCAGAAATTGTTTCCTACGATGACCTTATGGCCTGCGGAACATACAATGCAGCAAAAGAAAAAGGTCTGGTTCGACTGGAAGGAAAGGACTATGTTGTGCAGGATGGTGATATCATTCACTTCCGTTTCAATGTATAATTTGCGGGGATTACGTGTATGAACAGTGTTTGTAAAAGAGAGGGAGTATAAGCAATGATTCGATTTCCACATTTGGGACTGGAGTTTGCTCATGTTCGGAGTGGGTTTTCTGTCTTTGGATTTGACATTTCCTGGTTTGGAATTTTTCTGGGACTTGCTGTTCTTGTTGGAACAGGTGTCATTGTTTTGGAGGCTTTATATACCAGACAGGAAGTTGATACATATTTAAATCTGATTCTATTTGCGGTGATAGCTGCATTAATTGGTGGAAGAGTCTATTATGTGCTGCCCCAGTGGTCTTATTATAAGAAACACTTGGATGAAATATGGAACATCCGAAGTGGAGGAATGGGGTTTTACGGAGCACTTTTGGCTGGAATTCTTATTGTATTTCTATACGGCTGGTTCAGCAAGGAACATATAGGAACTCTTCTGGATACCATAGCAATGGGGCTTGGGGCAGGACAGGCAGTAGGAATCTGGGGATGCTTTTTTGAAATGGAATATTTCGGGGAATATACAGACCGTTTCTATGCTATGCAGCTCCCGTTAGAACAGCTTTCTTTGGGCGCGGTTACCGATAAAATGAAGAACCACATTGATACCATAAATGGAGAACGTATGGTTCAGGTGAGTCCACTGGTATTTTGGATGTTTTTGTGGTGTGTTATTGTATTTGGTGTGGTGTTTTTTCATAGATTCCGAAAAAAGTTCGAAGGAGAGCTTTTTCTTGTATATATAGCACTCTACAGTTTTGGAAGCTTCTGGATGGAATTTCTCCGGGCAGATGTGCTGAAAATAAATGGCTGGAAAGTGACACAGATACTGGCGGCTTTTGTTACCGTTTTATCCATTGGGATGATTCTATATATCTGGAGTCAGAGTGATAAGGCGCGAATGCGAAGAATGCGAGAACGGGAGGCCTGGAGGTCTTCCAGAGTTATGAAGAAAGAAATGTCTTTAAAAAAGCTTTCTCGGTAAGAGAAAGCTTTTGTTAAATTTGCTGGACTTTTGGAAATAGACAGACTATAATGGAGTACAAATCGAGAAATTGTTTGATTAAGGAGGACTAGAAATGGCTAGAACAATGAAGACCATGGATGGTAACCATGCAGCAGCTCATGCGTCTTATGCATACACAGAAGTAGCTGCTATTTATCCTATCACACCATCATCCGTTATGGCAGAAGCTACCGATGAATGGTCAACTCAGGGCAGAAAGAATATATTTGGACAGACTGTGCAGGTAACAGAATTACAGTCTGAAGCGGGTGCAGCAGGTACCGTACACGGTTCTTTGTCAGCAGGTGCGTTGACAACAACATACACAGCTTCACAGGGCTTACTTCTTATGATACCAAACCTGTATAAGATTGCCGGTGAACAGCTTCCTGGTGTATTTAATGTTTCTGCACGTACCATTGCAAGTCATGCATTAAGTATCTTTGGAGATCACTCAGATGTACTTGCCTGTCGTCAGACTGGTTGTGCAATGCTCTGTGAGTCAAGCGTCCAGGAGGTTATGGACTTGACACCGGTTGCACATTGCGCGGCACTCAAGGGACGTCTGCCATTTATTAACTTCTTTGATGGATTCCGTACTTCACACGAGATTCAGAAGATTGAAGTGTGGGATTATGAAGATTTAAAAGATATGGTAGATATGGATGCAGTTGACGCATTCCGTAAGCATGCATTGAATCCAAACCATCCTTGTCAGAGAGGCTCTGCTCAGAATGGAGATATTTTCTTCCAGGCACGTGAGGCATGTAATCCATATTATGAAGCAATGCCTGCAATTGTCCAGTCTTATATGGACAAGGTAAATGCAAAGATTGGTACAAACTACAAGCTTTTCAATTATTATGGAGCAGAAGACGCAGAGAGTGTAATTATTGCAATGGGTTCTGTCTGTGACACCATTGACGAGACCATTGATTACTTACTTACACAGGGCAAGAAGGTTGGTGTTGTAAAGGTTCGTCTGTACAGACCATTCAGCGCACAGGCACTGATTGATGCGATTCCTGACACGGTAAAATACATCAATGTATTAGACAGAACAAAAGAACCAGGAGCAATGGGAGAACCGTTATATCTGGATGTTGTTGCAGCACTTCGTGGAAGCAAGTTCGAAGGCGTTCAGATTAACACAGGACGTTATGGCCTTGCATCGAAGGATACAACACCAGCTCAGATTGTAGCTGTATTTAATAACAAAGATAAACAGCGTTTCACAGTTGGTATTGTGGATGATGTAACCGGACTTTCACTGGAAGTCGGAGCACCGATTTATACAACACCGGAAGGAACCATTAACTGCAAATTCTGGGGACTTGGGGCTGATGGAACAGTTGGAGCAAATAAGAACTCTATTAAGATTATCGGTGACAATACTGACATGTATGCACAGGCATATTTTGACTATGATTCTAAGAAGTCCGGTGGTGTTACCATGTCACACCTTCGCTTTGGTAAGAAACCAATTAAGTCAACTTACTTAATCAGAACAGCGAATTTTGTGGCATGCCATAATCCATCTTATGTGCACAAGTATAACATGGTTCAGGAACTGGTAGATGGCGGTACATTCCTTCTGAACTGTTCATGGAATGCCGAAGAGCTGGATACCCATCTTCCTGGTCAGGTAAAAGCTTATATTGCAAATCATAACATCAAGTTCTATACCATTGATGGTATCAGAATTGGTAAAGAAATCGGCCTTGGTGGACGTATTAATACTGTACTTCAGTCTGCATTCTTCAAGCTGGCTAACATTATTCCAGAGGAAGAAGCAATTGATTTGATGAAGAAAGCTGCAAAGGCAACCTACGGCAAGAAGGGTGACAAGATTGTTCAGATGAATTACGATGCCATCGATGCCGGTGCAAAACAGATTGTAGAAGTAGAAGTTCCAGAGAGCTGGAAGAACTGTGCAGACGAAGGTTTACAGACACCGGAAATCAATGGTGGTAAAGAAGAAGTAGTTGCTTTCGTTAAGAACATTCAGGCAAAGGTAAATGCACAGGAAGGAAACAGCCTGCCGGTATCTGCGTTCGTAGATTATGCAGACGGAACCACACCTTCCGGAACAGCAGCTTACGAAAGACGTGGTATAGCCGTAGATATTCCAGTTTGGAAGGAAGAAAACTGTATTCAGTGTAATCGCTGTGCGTATGTATGTCCACACGCAGTTATCCGTCCGGTAGCACTGACAGAAGAAGAACTTGCAAATGCGCCGGAAGGAATGAAGACACTTCCAATGACAGGTATGCCAGAACTGAAATTTACAATGACAATTTCCGCATATGACTGTACAGGATGCGGTTCTTGTGTAAATGTCTGCCCTGGTAAGAAAGGCGAGAAAGCCCTTGTTATGGCTAATATGGAAGAAAACGAAGGCGAACAGGCATACTTTGATTATGGAAAAGCACTGGAACCGAAGACAGATGTAATTGCAAAATTCAAAGAAAATACAGTAAAAGGAAGCCAGTTCAAGCAGCCACTCCTTGAATTCTCAGGAGCTTGTGCAGGCTGTGGTGAAACGCCATATGCGAAACTGGTTACTCAGTTGTTTGGTGACAGAATGTATATTGCAAATGCAACAGGCTGCTCCTCTATCTGGGCAAACTCTGCACCGTCTACTCCATATACAGCAAATGCTCAGGGTAAAGGACCTGCATGGTCTAACTCTTTGTTCGAAGATGCTGCTGAATTTGGATATGGTATGCTTCTTGCTCAGAGAGCTATCAGAAGCGGATTGAAAGAAAAGGTTGAACAGATTGTAGAAGACAAGTGTTGTTCAGAAGAAGGTGTCGAAGCTGCAAAAGAATGGCTGGAGACGTTTAACAGTGGTGCTGCTAATGGCACAGCTACAGACAAACTGGTTGCTGCAATTGAAAACTGTAATTGTCCAACCTGTCAGGCAATCGTAAAACAGAAAGACTTCCTTGCTAAGAAATCCCAGTGGATTTTCGGTGGAGACGGATGGGCTTATGATATCGGATTTGGTGGCTTGGATCATGTCCTTGCAAGTGGAAAAGACATCAATGTTATGGTATTCGATACAGAAGTATATTCCAATACAGGCGGACAGTCATCTAAGGCTACGAAGACAGGTGCAGTTGCACAGTTCGCAGCAGGTGGTAAAGATGTGAAGAAAAAAGACCTTGCAAGTATTGCAATGAGCTATGGCTATGTATATGTTGCACAGATTGCCATGGGAGCTGACTTTAACCAAACTGTGAAGGCAATTGCGGAAGCAGAAGCTTATCCGGGACCATCTCTTATCATTGCTTATGCACCATGTATCAACCATGGTATTAAGAAAGGTATGAGCAAGGCTCAGACAGAAGAAGCACTTGCAGTAGAATGTGGATATTGGAATAACTTCCGTTACAATCCGGCTGCAGAAGGCAACAAGTTCACTCTTGACAGCAAAGAGCCAAAGCTTGAAAATTACAAAGATTTCCTGAATGGAGAAGTACGTTACAATGCACTTGTTCGTTCAAATCCGGAAAAAGCAGAAAAACTGTTTGCTCAGAACGAAACAGAAGCAAAAGAAAAATATGAATACCTTAAAAAACTTATTACACTCTATGGAGAAGAATAAGTTATAAAGAATCAATGTTAATGCCACCGGGCGTGAAGTGAAATCTTCCCGTCCGGTGGTCTTTTATTTCTTGCTTTTTAGGTGCAAAACTATTATAATTTAGACAGTTATACGTTGAGAAATTTATGATGCCTTCCGTGAGTAAAACAAAAAGGACACTGACAGGCAGGAATGGAGAATGTGGGATGAAGGCGCTCCTTTTAGGTACGGTAGGATTTCTGCTTTATTTTGTGTATGATGTGAACAGTGTCTCAATGAAAAACGCTTTTATACAAAAGTTTTTTGCACTTGGAACTGTATTGGAACTGTTTTCTTTTATTTGGGCTGGGATTAGTTTTTGGAAACAGGAGAATTTGTATACTATAAAGAACGTAGCTCTTATAGCTGGATTGATTATTTTTTTTGTATTGCTTGTGTATACGTTATTTTTTGCACTTCCTTTTGAAGAGACTTATTGTCAGGAAAGCAGGATGCGTCAGGCTTACACGGAAGGAGTGTACAGTCTGTGCAGGCATCCCGGAGTGTTATGGTTTGCAGGATTGTATCTTTGTATGTGGGGGATAACGGGAAACGCATCTGGAGGAGTTTATTTCCTTGGTATGATTGGATGGAATCTTCTGTATGTTATCTTTCAGGATTTGTGGACATTTCCACGTACGTTTTCTAATTATCACATATATAAGGAGAAAACTCCTTTTTTGATTCCGAATGGGAAGAGTATTCAGGCATGTGAGACATATTATATGAGGGACAGGAAATAACCTGAGGTGGATGTAAGATGAATTTGAAGGAGAAGTTAAAGAAACATCAATATAAAGAAATTTGGCAGCAGTATTGTGGCTTTTTGGACTTGTCTATGGATGGTTATATGAAAATTCAGAAACGTCTGATGGAAGAACAGATTCAGTTGTGGAGCCACAGCGGTCTGGGCCAGTCAATTCTGAAGGGAAAATATCCTCAAAATCTGGACGAGTTCCGTAAGATGGTACCACTGACAGAATATGAAGATTATGCGGATATCTTGTTATCAAAGCAGCCACAGATGCTACCGGGCAATCCAATCATCTGGATACAGACAACCTGGGAGGGCGGGAAGCATCCGATTAAGGTTGCACCATACACTAGGAGTATGTTGGATACATATCGGAATAATGTGGTTGCGTGTCTGATTTTATCTACCAGCAGGGAAAAAGGAAAATTTGACGTAGCATCTACGGATAAATTCCTTTATGGTCTTGCTCCGCTTCCATATGCAACCGGACTTTTTCCACTGGCTCTTGGCGAAGATATTGATATCGAATTTCTTCCAGCTGTAAAAGATGCAGTTAATATGAGCTTCAGTGAACGGAACAAGCTGGGCTTTAAGATGGCGATGAAAAAAGATTTGGGTTTCTTTTTCGGCCTTGGAAGTGTGGCATACGCAGTCAGCCAGAGTTTGTCGGCTATAACAAATTCCAGTGGTGGGGTTCACGCAAGAGACATATTGAAGTGTAAGCCTCATATGATTGCTCGAATGATGAAGGCAAAGTATTGCTGTAAGAAGGAAAACAGGGAACTGCTTCCGAAGGATTTGTTTCATCTAAAGGGATTTATGGTGGCCGGAACGGATAATCAATGTTACAAAAATGATTTGGAAGAACTCTGGGGAATACGTCCCATGGAGTTATTTGCAGGAACGGAACCTTCCATTATGGGAACAGAGACCTGGACAAGGAACGGAATGTACTTTTTCCCGGATACGGCTTTTTATGAATTTATTACAGAAGCAGACATGCTGAAAAATCATGAGGACCCTTCCTATATTCCTCCGACCTATCTGATGGATGAAGTGCAGCCCGGAGAAAAATACGAACTGGTATTTACCATATTGAAAGGTGGAGCATTTGCCAGATACCGATGCGGAGATATGTACCGCTGTGTGGGACTGGAAAGCAAGGAGGATGAGACCTGTATTCCACGGTTTGAATATATGGATCGTGTGCCGTGGATCATTGATATCGCAGGATTTACCAGAATTTCAGAAAATGGAGTGAAGAATGTAATTCAATTGTCAGAGCTTCCAATCTGTGATTGGATACTGACAAAAGAGTATAATGAAAAAAACAGACCATATTTGCATATGTATGTGGAGCTGGAGAAGGATGCACTTTACAAACAGGCTATGAGTGCAAATATTTTAAAGGAACTTCTTAGTACTTATTTTAAATATATTGATCAGGATTATCGAGATTTGAAGAAGATACTGGGGATGGATCCGTTAACAGTTACGATTCTGCGATGTGGGACTTTCCGGGCGTACGAGCAAAAGCATGGGAAAAAACCACGTCAGATGAGTCCGACATATTATGAACTGAAGGAATTATTGGAGATGCAGGAATGTATCAAGAGAGTGAGATAAGAGGGTTGTATGGGTACATATGGATATATTTCAATGATTGCCATGCTTTGTTATGGCTTTATGCTGCTTATGTTTTTGACAGCGAAGAGAGATAAACTGGTCAATAGTTTTTTACTTGTGCTTCTGGGCTTGATTTTTTGGACAGGTGGTTCACTCTTTATGCGAGCAGAGATGTGGCCAAATTATATTTTCTGGTATCATGTGTCTTTGCTGGGAATTCTGCTTTTGCCCTATGCGTATTATTGTTTTATTTTGAACTTTGGCGGCATCACAAAGCGTCTGCCGGGACAGATTTATCTGGTGACAATGCTGATTTGTTTCGGAATAAACGTCTGCACCGGAAAATTACTGAAATATCCGGAAATCGTGGAAAAGAATGGAGTGCCGACTTTTATATATGATGTGAAACCGCCTGTGATTATCTTTTTTGGGATTGCAGCAATTTTTCTGGTGTATCTGTTCTGGATTCTTCTGAAAATATGTAAAGGCAATCCGCATATGCAGCATCAGTATGAACCGATTGTAATTGGAATTTTACTGCTGTTTATCGGAAATATGTTGCTTGGCTTTCCCGTTTTTGAAGGATTCCCAATCGATATTTTAAGTGGACTGTTAAATGTATTTTTACTGTTTTATGCACTTATCAGAAGGAGATTGTTCCGATTGCAAATGCTGGCATCTTCCAGCCTTTGCTATGGTGTAGGACTACTTTTTTCTGTAGTTGTATTTCTGAACATGTTTCCATATTTCAGAACAGTATTGCAGTCATATGTTGGCGTGGAAACATCCCTTTATGCACTTTTTCTGGCACTTCTGTTTCTTGTTATTTATGTGCTGGTTACATGTATGTGGAAGATACTTGTGAATTACGTGTTTGTTAAGGAAGAATTGCAGCAGGCGGAGAAAATCAAAGAATTTAACTCGGCCGTTTCGAAAACGTTGGAGCCTCAGAAAATCATGGATGAAATCATTCATGTTATCAAGGGAATTCTGGATGCGGAAAGTATCTACATTTGTCTGCAAAAGGCACCGGGACAGCTATATAAAGGGGTGTACAGTGATAAGCCGTTAAATGATCTGACATTTTCTCTGGGAGAGGATCACCCGTTGGTAGTCTGGCTTGCCGGTAATGAAGAGCCACTGGTTTACCGGGAATTCCGATATACCATAGAATACAAGTCCATGTGGGAAAAAGAAAAGCGTGAACTTGACAATCTGGGATTGTGGTGCTGCGTAGGATTAAAGGATGGGAATCATTTGAACGGAATTGTGCTGATTGCCGGTGGACATGGAAAGAAATCATTACTGTACGATGAATTACAGCAACTGACATCCATTGCGGCAGTGGCCTCTATTGCAATGAAAAATGCGAATCTCTATGAACATGCGTGTATAGAAGCAAGGACGGATGAAATGACCGGGCTTCTGAACCGGAAATATTTCTATGAAGTGCTTGCCCGGGAGTTTGAGGCAAATAAGGATGCTTCCATTGCCCTTGCCATTATCAATGTGGATGATTTCAAATTATATAATCAGTTATATGGAATTAAGGAAGGAGACAGATGTCTTCAGCGAATTGCTGAGATTATCCGAAGCAGTGTAGGAGATTGTGGATATACAGCCCGCTATAGTGGGAAAGAGTTTGCAATTCTGCTTCCGCAGTACGATATTTATTCTGCGAAGAATCTGGTAGAATCCATTGCAAAACAGATTTACAATATGAACAGCCGTGAGAAAGATGTGAAGCTGAAAGCAGTAACGGTGAGTGCCGGAATCAGTGCAACTCCGTATGCAGTAAAGACCATGAAAGAGCTCATGGAAGCTGTGGATATGGCTGTTTATCATGTAAAGCATAGCGGAAAAAATGGAATTCAGATTTTTGATACGGTTTTTCAAAATGATACGGAGAGAGAAGAGAATACAGACAGGGCGAATATCTATCAGGAATATGAGTCGACCATATATGCACTTACTGCAGCGATAGACGCCAAAGATCATTATACATTCAGCCATTCAAATAATGTGGCGTATTATGCAACAAATCTGGCAGAGTATATGGGATTAAATAAAGATGTAGTGGAAATCATCCGACAGGCTGCACTTCTTCATGATATAGGGAAGATTGGGATTCCTGAGAGTATTCTGAATAAACCGGGAAAGCTTACGGATGAGGAATACGAGGTTATCAAAGGACATGTGGAGGCTTCTATAGATATTATCCGGCATCTGCCCTCTTTGGACTATGTTATTCCGGCAGTCATTGGACACCATGAACGTTATGACGGAAAAGGTTATCCAAGGCGAATTGCCGGGGAAGATATTCCAGTGACAGCGCGTATTCTGTGTATAGCGGATTGCTTCGATGCTATGACATCCAAGCGCTGTTATAAGGAAGCAATCTCAGTGGAGGTGGCCAAGGAGAGACTTCTTGCAGGGGCAGGTACACAGTTTGATCCAGAGATGGTTCAGGACTTTGTAAAATGCCTGAATACGGGAATAATCAAATTAATAGATAGTGAATATAGCGTAAAATAAATGTAAAAGGATGCAGAACATCAAGTTTTTTGCTTTTTTTGGTAAAAAAGGTTGACTGCATCCTTTTTGCGTGGTAGGATATAGCCAATTGAATTGCTGGATAGAGGCGCGGTACACATGAGTATCACTTAGCAAAGGTCAGGTAGCCGCTAAGTGGGAAAGGGAAGACCGCCGAAGTTGTGAAAGTGGCCTGCATTTTTGCAACTGGGTCGTCAGAGAATATCTGCCGGACTGTCACAGAGTAATTTGTGAAGCGCTATCGTTGACTGTTAGTTTTTATTTAACTTTTTGAATTGAGTTTTGGTAATAGTCATTTTAAAACCGCTTGACAAAGCGGTTTTTTTCGTTTTATCAAAGTGTATTGCTGATAAAATGAAAACGCTCCGCATGAATGCACGAAAGTGCATTTTATGTTTGCGAAAAATTGCTCCCATATCCAGAAAAAGAAAAGAAAGGGAGAAAACATTATGAAAATGAGAAAAGCAATGGGTGTATTTCTTGCACTCGCAATGACAGTAAGCTTAACCGCTTGCGGAGGTAGTTCAAAGACAGAAGATACAAAGACAGACACAGAGGCAAAGACAGAGAATGAACTTAGTATTCCGGGAACAGAAGATGGAGTTCTGACTGTAGGAATGGAATGCCAGTATGCACCGTACAACTGGACACAGTTAAATGATGACAATGGAGCAGTTCCGATTGCAAACAATCCTGGGTCTTACGCCAACGGATATGATGTTATGATTGCAAAACAGATTTGCGAAAAATATGGATGGGAACTTGAAATTATGGCATTAGAATGGGGTGGACTTACACCGGCTCTGAATGCAGGAACCATTGATGTTGCAATTGCCGGTCAGTCTATGACAGCAGAACGTATGGCAGAAGTTGATATGGCAGGCCCGTATTACTATGCGACAATTGTTTGCCTTACAGCAAAAGACAGCGACAATGCAAATGCAAAGTCTATTCATGATTTAAAAGGAAACTGTACAGCTCAGACAGGTACTATCTGGTACAACTCTTGTCTGCCACAGATTGAAGGCGCTAACATTCAGGCAGCAGCAGAAACAGCACCAGCTATGATTATGGCGCTGGAAAGTGGAACTGTTGATTTTGTTTGTACAGACCTGCCGACAGCTACAGCAGCTGCAGCAAAGAACTCGAACCTGGTTGTTCTTAATTTCTCAGGAACAGACGGAGATTTCCAGTTTGCTGATGATGCAGAGCGTGCAGAGAATGTAAATATTGGTGTTTCTGTAAAACAGGGCAACAGCGAATTACAGGATGCAATCAATGATGTATTATCTGGTATGGGAGAAGATGAATTTAACAAATTAATGGACAAAGCAATTTCTATCCAGCCAGAGGTTTAATTGTGTGATTAGGGAAGGAATTATACGGAAATGGATAAATTGATAAAATTAACGGATGATGTGGCTAAGCTGTGGACCAATTACTCTTCCGCTTATCTGACAGGTGTCCGGAATACCTTGATTCTTGCCATTGTGGCAACGGTAATCGGATGCATTATCGGACTGGCGTGTGGAATTTTGAATACGATTCCGTATTCAAAGAAGGATAATATTGTAAAACGGTTTTTCCTGCAACTAATCCGTGTGATTATACGAATTTATGTAGAAGTGTTCCGAGGCACACCTATGGTGCTCCAGGCAACCTTCATCTACTTTGGGTTACCATACTTTACAGATGCACAGATGCAGTTCAAAGGTTATAGCGGAATGTGGTTGGCAGCGATTATCGTTGTATCAATTAATACGGGTGCTTATATGGCAGAATCTGTTCGTGGAGGAATCATGTCGGTAGATTCTGGACAGACAGAGGGTGCGAAAGCAATCGGTATGACACATGTGCAGACTATGTTATATGTGGTGCTTCCACAGGCAATCCGTAATATCATTCCTCAGATTGGTAATAACTTCATTATCAACATCAAGGATACATCCGTTATGTTTGTTATCGGGTTTATGGATTTCTTTGCACAGCATAGAAATATCATTGGTGTAAATAATATGAACTTCCCGTCAGCAACGATTGAGATGATTGGATATCTGTGTCTGACACTGATTGCATCTTTCTTACTTCGGGCGCTGGAGAAGAAGATGGATGGCTCAGACAGTTATGATTTGGTTCAGGATGACCAGCTTGTGATGGCAGCAGGTACTTACAGCCATCCAAACCGTGGAAATATTTTTGAAGAAAACAGCAAAGAGTTTGATGGAAAGGGGGAGAACTAATATGGGAGAGACAATTCTGCAGATTAATCATTTGTCAAAGGCATTTGGAAGCAATGTGGTATTGAAAGATATTGATTTCACTGTAGAAAAAGGTGACGTAATCTCTATTATTGGGGCTTCCGGTTCCGGAAAATCAACTCTGCTCCGGTGTATTAATCTGTTGGAGACACCTACATCTGGTGAAGTGCTGTATCATGGAAGCGATGTAACGGGACATAAGGTAGATGTGTCGGAGTATCGTTCCCATGTCGGAATGGTCTTCCAGTCCTTTAACCTTTTCAATAATATGACTGTATTGGAAAACTGTATGGTTGGACAAATCCGGGTTTTGAAAAAAAATAAGGAAGAAGCGAGAAAGACAGCCATGTATTACCTGCAGAAGGTTGGAATGGCACCCTATATTAATGCAAGGCCTAAGCAGATTTCCGGTGGTCAGAAGCAGCGTGTAGCCATTGCCAGAGCCTTGGCCATGCATCCTGAGGTTTTGCTGTTCGATGAACCTACATCGGCACTTGACCCGGAAATGGTTGGAGAAGTTCTGAGTGTTATGCAGGCGCTGGCGAAAGAAGGCATGACCATGTTGGTTGTAACTCATGAAATGGCTTTCGCACGTGATGTCAGCAATCGTGTGGTTTACATGAAAGAAGGAGTCATCTGCGAGCAGGGTTCTCCGAGCCAGGTGTTTGGAAATCCGCAGCGTCAGGAGACAAAAGATTTCCTTTCAAGATTTCATAATGCGTAGATAAGAATCTACTCTTATATTGCATATGATTTTAGAATTAGTTTAAAATGTGTTTCAAAGACAGATTGCAGAAAATGCAGTCTGTCTTTTTATGTAACCGGAAATTCCGATAGAATTTTCAGTTACATAAAAAGGAACTGCGTGCCAAGGCACATTCTTTTTAGTTGCTACTTGTATCAAAAGCGGATAGAGTGTAAAATATAAACTACGAGATTGAAGATAAGTTGGAGGAAACTGCGAATGAATTTAACGAAGCTTGATGCATATGAAGTAATGTTGCAGAAAGAATTAAAAGATTTGAAATCAGAAGGAATCTTGCTGAAACATAAGAAGAGTGGAGCAAGAGTACTGCTGGTTTCTAATGATGATGAAAATAAAGTATTTACCATCGGATTTAGAACACCTGCAGATAACAGTACCGGAGTTCCTCATATTATAGAGCATACTGTCCTCTGTGGGTCAGAGAAGTTCCCGGCAAAGGACCCCTTTGTGGAGCTGGTAAAGGGTTCTTTGAACACTTTTTTAAATGCCATGACTTACCCAGATAAGACAGTGTATCCTGTAGCAAGCTGTAATGACAAGGATTTTCAGAATCTGATGGATGTGTATATGGATGCGGTTTTCCATCCGAACATTTATAAACATGAAGAGATTTTCCGTCAGGAAGGATGGAGTTATCATTTGGAAGAGGAAGATGGAGAGCTGACTTATAACGGTGTAGTATATAACGAAATGAAAGGTGCTTTTTCTTCTCCGGATGGTGTTTTAGACCGGATGATTTTGAATTCTCTGTTTCCGGATACTACTTATGCCAATGAATCAGGTGGAGACCCGGATATAATTCCAGAACTTTCTTATGAGGAGTATCTGGAATTCCATCGCACGTACTACCATCCGTCAAACAGTTACATCTACCTGTATGGGAATATGGATATGGAAGAAAAGTTAAAATGGCTGGATGAGGAATATTTATGTAAATATGATGTGAAGGAAGTGCATTCAGAAATCGGCTTCCAGCAGCCATTCGACAAAATGTATGAGATTTCAGCAAAATATTCTGTTTCTTCGAATGAACCGGAAGAAGATAATACTTATCTGGCATACAACAAAGTCGTAGGAACCAGTCTGGACAAGGAATTGTGTCTGGCGTTTGATATTTTGGATTATGCACTTTTGTCTGCACCTGGAGCGCCATTGAAAAAAGCTCTTATGGATGCCGGAATTGGAAAAGATATTTCCGGTTCTTATGACAGCTCTACTTATCAGCCGATTTTCTCCATTGTGGCGAAGAATGCTAATGCAGAACAGAAGAAAGCGTTTGTTGAGGTGATTGAATCTACCCTGCGTAGAATTGTAGAAAATGGAATTGATAAGAAAGCACTGGAAGCTGGAATTAACTACAATGAATTCCGTTACAGAGAAGCTGATTTTGGCGGATATCCGAAAGGGCTTATCTATGGTCTGCAGATGTTTGACAGTTGGCTGTACGATGAAATGCAACCATTTATGCATGTTGAATCGCTAGAAACATTTAAGTTTCTAAAAGAACAGATAAATAGCAGATATTTTGAGGATTTAATTCAGAAGTACTTATTAGACAATACGCATGGTACAATTGTAGTTGTGGTTCCTGAAAGAGGACTTACTGCTAAGATGGATGCAAAATTAAAAGAAAAGCTGCAGGCATACAAAGAATCTCTAAGTAAAGAAGAGCTGCATAAGCTTGTAGAAAAAACAACCAAACTGGAAGCTTATCAGGAAGAACCTTCTGCACCGGAGGATATTGAAAAGATTCCGATGCTGGAAAGGGCAGATATTTCTACAGAGATTGCTCCAATTTACAATGAAGAAATGACCCTTGCCGGTGTGCCGGTGGTATTTCATGAGATTGAAACAAATGGAATCGGTTATCTGGAATTGTTGTTTGACTTGTCAGGAATTCCGGAAGAACTGCTTCCATATGCAGGGGTGTTGCAGGCTGTTCTTGGAATTATTGATACGGAACATTACGAATACAGTGAGCTCTTTAATGAAATCAATGTGCATACAGGTGGAATCGGAACCTCTTTGGAACTTTATACAGATGTGACTAAGGCAAAGGAAAAAGCGTTCCGCGCAACCTTTGAAGTGAAGACCAAGGCTCTCTATGACAAGATTCCGTTTGCGCTTCAGATGATGATAGAGATTCTGACCAGCTCTAAGCTGGGGGATGAGAAGCGTCTGAAAGAGATTCTTGCAATGAATGTTTCAAGACTGCAGATGAAGTTCCTGTCATCCGGACATGTTGTGGCAGCCATGCGGGCGATGTCTTACTGCTCACCGATATCAAGATTTAAAGAATTGACTTCAGGTGTAGAATATTATAGATTTCTTAGTAAATTAAATGATGACTTTGAAAACGAAAAAAATGTTTTAATAGAGAATTTGAAGAAACTTACAAAGATGATTTTCAGTAAAGATAATCTCATGGTAAGCTATACAGCCACAAGAGAAGGTCTTGCCGGACTGGAAGAGGAGCTGGCAAAGGTTCGCGAAGGACTGTATGAAGCACAGAAAGAAGAAACCAGATGTGTGATTCATTGTGAAAAGAAAAATGAAGGTTTCCAGACTTCATCCAAGGTGCAGTTTGTGGCACAGGCAGGTAATTTCCTGGATGCGGGAAAAGAATATCATGGAGCACTCCAGATACTGAAGGTCATTATGAGTTATGAATATCTGTGGATGAACATTCGTGTCAAAGGTGGTGCTTATGGATGTATGTCTAATTTTAATCGGATTGGAGAGGGGTATTTTGTGTCTTACCGCGACCCGAATCTGAAAAAGACGCTGGAGGTATATGCGGGAGTTCCGGAATATTTGAGAAACTTTACTGTCAGTGAACGTGATATGACAAAATATATCATTGGCACAATCAGCAACATTGATCAGCCTATGACACCGGCTGCCAAAGGAGACCGTTCTATGAACCTTTACATGAACCATCTGACAGAAGAGATGATTCAGGAGGAAAGGATGCAGATTCTTCGGGCTACACAGGAAGATATTCGAAATCTGGCTGAGATTGCAGAAGCCGTTCTGGCTTGTGACCAGATTTGCGTAATAGGTAATGAAGAAAAGATTAACGATGAGAAAGAAGTGTTTGGCGAAGTGACTGCATTGTTTTAAATGGATGAAGCACTGGGATTGGCGTCAGAGGAAAGAATACGAGGAAAAGAATGAAAGCAGATTTTAAATCGGGATTTGTAACTTTAATAGGAAGACCAAATGTAGGAAAGTCTACATTAATGAATTATCTGATCGGACAGAAGATTGCAATTACATCTAATAAACCACAGACCACACGAAACCGGATACAGACGGTTCTTACCACAGAAGAAGGACAGATTATTTTTGTAGACACACCGGGGATTCACAAGGCAAAGAATAAGCTGGGAGAATATATGGTGAATGTGGCCGAGCGTACATTAAATGAAGTGGATGTAGTACTTTGGCTGGTGGAGCCAAGTACATTTATCGGTGCCGGAGAACAGCACATCATCAACCAACTGAAGAAGGTAAAGACACCGGTGGTGCTTGTAATCAACAAGGAAGACACTGTAAAGCATGAAGACATTCTGCCGTGTATCCTGAAATACAGTGAGGCTTATGAATTTGCAGATATTGTTCCGGTTTCGGCAAAAACGGGAAATAATACCGATGAGCTTTTGAAAGTAATTATGAAGTATCTTCCATATGGTCCACAGTTTTACGATGAAGATACAATCACAGATCAGCCGGAGCGTCAGATTGTAGCAGAGATTATCCGGGAAAAGTCACTTCATGCACTGAACGATGAAATTCCGCACGGAATTGCTGTGTCCATTGAGCGGATGAAGACGCGAAAAAATATGGTGGATATTGAAGCGACCATTATCTGTGAACGGGATTCGCATAAAGGAATTATTATTGGAAAACAGGGGGCAATGCTGAAGAAAATCGGAAGTACAGCCCGCTACGAAATAGAACGTCTTCTGGACTGCAAAGTCAATCTGCAGCTCTGGGTCAAGGTAAAGAAGGACTGGAGAGACAGTGATTTTATGATTAAAAACTTTGGATATCGGGAAGATGATGAATTTTAAAAAAGTCAAGGCATTCCGGGCAAAATCTGCTGGCAGATATTATACAGTATAGGACTGTGCGCTTTGGACACCCTAATTCTTAACATAAAAATGCAGAAGATAAATGCAGGAGAAAAGGTGGGTGAGCCATATGAAAGAAGCATACTGGGAGCAGTTTGCCGAGACTGGTAAAGTGGAAGATTATCTTTACTACAAAGGAATTGAGACTTGTCAGAATATTATGGAGAAATACGAGGACCGAAAAAGTGAGCCAGTTAATCACTGTGACCGGGATGGTGCTGCAAGCGGCGCCTATAGGGGAATATGACAAAAGAATCGTGATATTGACAAAAGAAAGAGGAAAGTTGTCTGCATTTGCCAAGGGCGCCAGAAGACCCCAAAGTCACCTGGCAGGTGTGACAGCGCCCTGTGCATTTGGGGAATTCTCACTTTATGAGGGGAGAAATTCTTACACGATTCATTCCGCAGATATTTCTCATTATTTTGCAGAACTTCGGACAGATGTGGAAGCAGCTTATTATGCGTTCTATTTTCTTGAATTTGCAGATTATTATACAAAGGAAGGAAATGATGAACGAGAAATGCTGAAGCTGGTTTTCCAGACTATGAGGGCACTTACCAGTCGCAGGATTTCTCTTGTGCTTGTGAAAAATATTTTCGAACTGAAAGCAATCAGCATCAACGGGGAGGGACCTCAGGTATTTCAGTGTGTGAAATGCGGAACGAAGGAACGACCTTGTGCGTTCAGTGTGAAAAACGGAGGACTTATTTGTGATGAATGCGGTAGGGGGAGCATAGACGGACAGGTGTTGAATACCTCTACTTTGTACGCAATGCAGTATGTGGTAGCTTCTCCGATAGAGAAGCTTTATACATTTGAACTCAGTGAGTCAGTATTGAAAGAATTTACGCAGGTTATGGAACGATATCGGGAAGTGTACGTTGGCAAACATTTTAAGTCCCTGGATATTCTCAGACAGTTAACACAACTTGGGTAATATTTGAGTAAATGTTGTGCCAATTGTGCCAATTTGTTATGAAAAAAGAGCAAAGGACTTGCAAAATACATAGGCAGTCGTTATAATAAAAAAAATTAGACGGGACAGGAGCATAGTTTTCGTCAGGAAGAATGGGAGGATTGATATTATGGTAGAGAAGACAATGGATAAGATTGTAGCTTTGGCGAAGAGTAGGGGGTTCGTATATCCGGGGTCTGAAATCTATGGTGGTCTTGCCAATACATGGGATTATGGTAATCTCGGGGTAGAGTTAAAAAATAACGTTAAGAAAGCATGGTGGAAAAAGTTTGTTCAGGAAAGTCCATATAATGTAGGTGTAGATTGTGCGATTCTGATGAATCCACAGACCTGGGTAGCGTCCGGACATCTGGGAGGATTCAGCGACCCACTCATGGATTGTAAGGAATGTCATGAACGTTTCCGTGCAGATAAGATGATTGAAGATTTTGCGGGAGAGCATGGAATTGAACTTGAGGATAGTGTAGATGCATGGTCTCATGAGAAGATGGAGAACTTCATTAAGGAAAACAATGTTCCTTGTCCAAGCTGTGGAAAGCATAATTTTACAGAAATCCGCGAATTTAACCTGATGTTCAAGACATTCCAGGGCGTTACAGAGGATGCGAAGAATGTGGTTTATTTAAGACCGGAGACAGCACAGGGAATTTTTGTGAACTTTAAGAATGTGCAGCGTACTTCCAGAAAGAAACTGCCATTCGGTATTGGACAGATTGGTAAATCATTCCGTAATGAGATCACACCGGGGAATTTCACTTTCCGTACACGCGAATTTGAACAGATGGAACTGGAGTTCTTCTGCAAACCTGGCACAGACTTAGACTGGTTTGCATACTGGAAAAAATTCTGTGTAGATTGGTTATTATCTCTTGGCATGAAAGAAGACGAGATGCGCGCCCGGGATCATTCCGCAGAAGAGTTATGCTTCTATAGTAAAGCGACGACAGATATAGAATTCTTGTTCCCATTTGGATGGGGCGAACTTTGGGGAATCGCAGACAGAACAGATTATGACCTTTCACAGCATCAGGAAGTTTCAAAACAGGATATGACATATTTTGATGATGAAACGCAGGAAAAATACATTCCTTACGTGATAGAGCCCTCTCTTGGAGCAGACCGTGTGGTTCTTGCATTCCTTTGCGGTGCTTATGATGAAGAAGAACTGGAAGGTGGAGATGTACGTACAGTACTTCATTTCCATCCACAACTGGCACCGGTTAAGATTGGCGTACTTCCACTTTCTAAGAAGCTTAATGCTGGCGCAGAGAAGATTTATGCAGAACTCAGCAAATACTACAACTGTGAATTTGATGATAGAGGAAATATTGGTAAGAGATATCGCCGTCAGGATGAAATCGGTACTCCGTTCTGTATTACCTATGACTTTGAGTCTGAGGAAGATGGAGCAGTAACAATTCGTGATCGTGATACCATGGAACAGGAAAGAATTAAAATTGAAGATTTGAAAGCTTACTTTGAAAAGAAATTTGAATGGTAATTTCAGTAAGAAAACCGGACAGCTCCTGCTTAAAGCAGGGGCGGTTTTGTCATATGTGAAAAATGTATCTAGTGAGAGAAGCGAATATAAATGAAAGGACACTCTTTTTTTCGCGACAGAACTGTGCTACAATAAAAAACAGTAGTATTTTTAGAGGTAGAAGGGAAAAGGCATGTTATACGAAGAAGCAAGGGTATATTTGGAACATGTGTCGAAATACGGAAGTGTACTTGGCTTGGACAGTATAA
This sequence comes from uncultured bacterium, assembly GCA_905216215.1. Lineage (GTDB taxonomy): Bacteria > Bacillota > Clostridia > Lachnospirales > Lachnospiraceae > Allocoprococcus. Next base: position 52,056 of record CAJMSZ010000008.1, read on the forward strand.
GACATTTGATGGAAGAACTTGGAAATCCCCAGGATAAGCTTCAGGTGATTCATATTGCAGGAACCAATGGAAAGGGTTCTATTCTGGCATATGTGTCTACCGTGCTTCAGTGTGGGGGATGGAAAGTAGGAAGATATATTTCACCTATCGTTATGGAGTATCTGGAACGATTTCAGATTAATGGTGTCTATATGCCTGAAGGGACATTGGCATCTATTGTGGAAAAGGTGAAAATAGCAGCCGGACGGATGCAGGCCAAAGGAATGCCGTATCCAACTGCATTTGAAATAGAGACTGCGATTGCATTTGTATATTTTGCAGAAGAAAAGTGTGATTATGTAGTGCTGGAAACCGGACTCGGAGGACGGCTGGATGCTACCAATATAGTAGAAAATACAAAAGTCTGTGTGTTTGCTTCTATTAGCATGGACCATATGGGCGTGCTTGGAAGTACACTTACTGAAATTGCAGAAGAAAAGGCTGGAATCCTGAAGGCGGGAGCAGTGGCAGTTTCCTATCCCCAGACGGAAGGGGTCAGGAAAGTGCTTTTTGAAAAGACGAAAGAAAAGAAGGTACCGCTTATGCTTGCTGATAAGGAACAGGTGACTGTTCAAAAGGAAGAATTAGGAAGTCAGGTATTTTCATATAAAGAGTTCCCTGATGTGGAAATACAATTAACAGGAAAGAATCAGATTGAAAATGCAATCACTGCGTTGGAAGTTATTCGTGCCTTAAGAAATCAAAAAGTGTCTATATCGGATGATACAGTTTATGAGGGTATGAGGAAGACAATCTGGCCAGGACGGTTTCAAGTGTTAGAGCAGAATCCGATGGTCATTGTGGATGGCGCTCATAATGAAGATGCGGCCCAAAGACTTGCGGAGAATATCCGGACTTACTTACATGGAAAACCGGTAGTTGGAGTGATGGGTGTCTTCAAAGATAAGGCATATGACACCATAATAGAATGGATGAAACCATATCTGGAATATGTGTTTACCATTGAACTGCCGAATCACGAGCGTACCCTTGGCAGGACAGAATTGTTGAATCATTTGAAAGAACAGGGAATTGATGGAGAAGACTGCGAGAGTATAGAAGAAGCTCTTGAAAAGGCAAAAGGCAGAGCGAAAGACGGTCAGGCGGTACTTGCATTTGGTTCTCTTTCTTATTTGGGAGAGATTATTCGCCTGGAAGAAAGCGGTTGTTGGAAAAAGTTCTAAGCGACAGACGGGAATGTATGAAAAGAAGGGAAAAATTATGGTAGACAGAGAAAAAGTGGAACAGGCAGTACGACTGCTGTTGGAAGGAATTGGGGAGGACCCGAACCGGGAGGGACTTTTGGAAACCCCAGAGCGGATTGCGAGAATGTATGAGGAAATCTGTGGAGGAATGGATGAGTCTGCCAAGACCCACTTACAGAAAACGTTTACAGCAGAAAATACAGAGATGGTTGTGGAAAAGGATATTACTTTTTACTCTATGTGTGAGCATCATATGATGCCATTTTATGGGAAGGCATATATTGCCTATATCCCGGATGGAAAAGTGGTAGGCTTAAGCAAGCTGGCACGTACGGTTGAGGTGTATGCAAAGCGTCTTCAGATTCAGGAAAAAATGACGGTGGAAATTGCAGATGCACTGATGGAGTATCTTGCACCGAAGGGAGTAATGGTTCTTTTGGAAGCGGAGCACATGTGTATGACAATGCGCGGAATCAAGAAACCGGGGAGCAAGACGGTAAGCGTGGCAGTGCGAGGGGTATTCGAAGAAAATGAACGCCTTCAAAATATGTTTTTTCGAATGATACAGGAGTAGAAAAATAGATGAATAAAACCAGAAAAATACAGGAACTGGAAAAAATGGAACGGGTGTGGTGCATCTTTACACATCCGTTTTACATTCAATATTTAAAGAAAAATAAGGAATGCGAAAAAGAACGGATTTTTTGTAAACATGATATGGCACATTTTCTGGACGTGGCGAGGCTGGCATATATATTGAATCTGGAGCGGAATTACCGGGTGGAAAAAGAAATGATTTATGCCACAGCTCTTCTGCATGATATAGGAAAGTGGCGGCAGTACGAAGAGAAAATACCACATGAAGTGGCAAGTGCAGAAATTGCCGAAGAAATTTTAAAAGATTGTGGATTTGAAGAAAAAGAGCGGGCAGACATCATAAGGGCAATCCGTGGACACAGGAAAGGAATCGAGGAAGGAAAACTGGCAGAAATTCTGTATGATGCGGATAAACTTTCCCGTCCCTGTTTTGCGTGTGAAGCCGAAAAGGAATGCAATTGGAGTGAAGAAAAGAAAAATAGGCAGATAGGATGGTAGAAAATGAAAATAGGAACAAGAGAATTTGACACAAAGCATCATACTTATGTTATGGGAATCTTGAATGTGACACCGGATTCCTTCTCCGATGGGGGAAAATGGAATCAACAGGACAAGGCACTGAAGCATGTGGAGGAAATGATTGCCGATGGTGCAGATATTCTGGATGTGGGTGGTGAGTCTACAAGACCGGGACATGAGCAGATTAGTGATGAGGAAGAAATGGCCCGTGTTACTCCGGTAATTGAAGCCGTGAAAAAAGAATTTGACATTCCGGTATCCATAGACACTTATAAGAGCCGTGTGGCAGAGGCTGCCATTCAGGCAGGGGCAGATCTGGTAAATGATATCTGGGGTTTTTTGTATGATGACAAAATGGCAGAGGTGGTAAAACGCTATCAGGTAGCAGCTTGTCTGATGCATAACCGGGAGCAGGCAATATATAAGGATTTTCTTACAGATATGTGTGCGGACCTCCGGACATGCATTAAGAAAGCAAAAGCAGCAGGAATCGGGGATGACAAGATTATTCTGGACCCGGGAGTCGGATTTGGAAAGACTTACGAAATGAATCTGGATGTAATGAAACATTTAAGTATCTTTCATGAGCTTGGTTATCCGCTCCTTTTGGGCACTTCCAGAAAATCCATGATTGGAAATGCCTTGAATCTTCCGGTAACAGAGCGGGAAGAGGGAACTTTGGTAACAACAGTAATGGCAGTGGAACAGGGCTATGGATTTGTCAGAGTCCATGATGTGAAGAAGAATAAGCGGGCAATCCAGATGACGGAAGCTATTTTGGAAAGAGAATAATCAGGGGAAGAAAAATGGATGAGATTAAAATCAGAAATTTAGAGATATTTGCAAATCATGGTGTATTTCCTGAAGAAAATAAGCTGGGACAGAAGTTTGTGGTATCCTGTACACTTTATCTGGATACACGGAAAGCAGGAAAAGGAGACAGTCTGGAAGATTCTGTTCATTACGGACTAGTTGCACAGCTGATAAAAAAAGAAATGGAAAATCATACGTTTGCATTGATTGAATGTGTGGCAGAACATCTGGCAGATATAATCCTGGACTTTGATGAAAAAATCCGGGAAGTCGAGATCGAAGTGAAGAAGCCGTGGGCTCCGGTGGGATTGCCATTGGAAGATGTATCTGTGAAAATCCGCAGGAAATGGCACGAAGTGTATGTGGCGCTTGGTTCCAATATGGGAGAACGTAATCAGTACATTAAGAAAGCGATTGCAGCACTTCAATTACAAGAGGATAGCAGAGTTCTGAAAGTGTCTTCCGTTATAGAAACAGAGCCATACGGAGTGACGGAGCAGGATAAATTTTTAAATGGTGTTTTAAAGATGGAAACCAAATTAACGCCCTGGGAGTTACTGGATTCTTTGCACCGGATTGAAGCAGACGCAAATCGGGAACGCAAGATTCACTGGGGACCAAGAACTCTGGATTTGGATATATTGCTGTATGATGATATGGTTCTGCAGGAGGATGATCTTTGTATACCTCATGTTGACATGCAGAACCGTGTGTTTGTGCTTGCACCTATGGCTGAAATTGCGCCATATAAAAGACATCCTGTATTTGGACTGACGATGAAAGAAATGCTGAGTCAGTTAGAGGAGAAAGAAAAGTAGATTGCGTTGAGTGATGCAGGAGAAGCTTGGATTGCATTTTTTTAAAATAAAGTATATACTATAATGCAATAAGAATGAAATCGTACATAGGGAAAGGAGATTCCGATGAAAAACGAAAACGTATGGAAGAAATATGGAGAAAAGGAATTAAAAGAACTTCATGAAATCAGTGAAAGGTACAAGAAATGTTTAAATCTCGGTAAGACAGAAAGAGAGTGCGTGAAGCTGACAGTTGAGATGGCAAAGGAAGCGGGATACCGGGATGTAAAGGATGTTCTTGCAGAAGGTAAGCCATTAGCTTGTGGCGACAAGGTATATGCAAACTGCATGGGAAAAGCAGTTGCATTATTCCGCATGGGCGAAGAACCAATCTCAAGTGGTATGAATATTCTGGGAGCACACATTGACTCGCCTCGCCTTGATATTAAGCAGAATCCATTATATGAAAATGAAGAGTTTGCGTATTTAGATACACACTATTATGGCGGAATCAAAAAATACCAGTGGGTAACCGGTCCGATGGCTCTTCATGGTGTGGTTGCGAAAAAAGATGGAACAGTCATGGACATCGCAATTGGTGAAAAGGAAGATGATCCGGTTCTTGTGATTACAGACTTGCTGGTGCACCTTGCAAAACAGCAGCTTGAAAAAACAGCCAGAGTTGTGATTGAAGGGGAGAAACTGGATGTTCTCGTAGGAAACAGACCATTAGCCGGAGCAGAAGAATCAGAGAAAGAAGCTGTAAAAGCGAATCTGCTCCAGATTTTGAAAGAAACCTATGGAATGGAAGAAGCGGACTTCGCTTCTGCGGAACTGGAGCTTGTTCCGGCCGGCAAAGCAAGAGACTGCGGATTGGACCGCAGCATGATTCTTGCTTATGGACAAGACGACAGAGTGTGTGCATTTACCTCTCTTTTCGCTATGTTGGAAGTGGAACATACAAAACGCACAAGTTGCTGTCTGCTTGTTGATAAAGAAGAAATTGGAAGCGTAGGGGCAACCGGAATGCATTCCCGTTTCTTTGAAAATACAGTTGCAGAACTGATTGCGTTAAACGAAGGAGAATCTGAACTGAAGACACGTCGTGCAATGACAAATTCACGAATGTTATCTTCGGATGTAAGCGCAGGCTATGATCCGTCCTTTGCTGAAGCATTTGAAAAACGCAGTGCTGCTTTTTTGGCAAATGGACTCTCTATCAATAAATTTACCGGAAGTGGCGGTAAAGGTGGTTCCAATGATGCGAATGCTGAGTACATTGCAGAGCTTCGCAGAATCTTCGACCAGGAAAATGTGGTATATCAGTTCGCAGAACTTGGAAAAGTTGATGTAGGCGGAGGCGGAACCATTGCCTATATTATGGGAAATTATGGAATGGAAGTAATTGACAGTGGTGTTGCGGTACTTAACATGCACGCTCCATATGAAGTCAGTAGTAAAGCAGACGTATATGAAGCCGTCAAAGGATATAAAGCGTTCCTGTTATATGCGTAAATTCTAGGGATAAAATAGTATAAAAATAAAAAAGACTCTGTAAGGCCTTCGCTTTGCAGAGTTTTTTGCTGCATATCTGAACGTGGAGTGCTGTAGAAAAGTGAAGAAAAGAAAAAATAAAATAAATATTATTATGAATAAAAATGCAGAATAATCTTCTATTATTGGAAATAAAATACAAAAATGCAGGAAATAAAATACAAAAATGCAAAATATTAATAATTAACAATTCTGATAAAAAAGGGTCATGTATTGATTTATTATACTATATATGATATATTAATCAGCGTAACGTTTGTATTTACACACTATGGTAAAATGAAGTGTTAAAGTATGACCGATGCAAAAATAGTTTGTCGCTGAAAGACAAAAATAAAAGAAAAGGAGTGAAAAAGTTGGCTAAGTATATTGTAAAGCGAATCCTTCTTGCCGTAGCCACTTTGCTGATAGTCTGTGGAATAACATTCTTTTCTATGAATGCAATTCCGGGCGGACCATTTGATGGGGAAAAAGCAACCTCACCGGAAGTAAGAGCTGTGTTGGAACAACGATTCAATCTTGATAAGCCAGTACCAGAACAGTTTGTTTTATATATGAACAATCTTTTACATGGTGATTTTGGTGTTTCAACAAAGACAGGACGAGATATTAAAACAACTATTTTCGGATCATTTGGCGTATCAGCAAAATTGGGAGGACAGGCGATTGTTGTTGCAGTTATTGTAGGAATCATACTGGGAAGTGTTGCCGCACTTAATCGTAACGGAATTCTGGATCGTTTGATTATTTTCCTTTCAACATTGTTCACATCGCTGCCAAGCTTTGTGTTTGGTACATTGTTGTTACTTGCATTTTGTATAAAGCTGAAATGGGTTCCTTCATGGAGTCCGGATAGTCCGAATTACATTCTGCCTGTAATTGCACTCTCGGCATCACCAATGGCATACATTACCCGTCTGACAAAGACCAGTATGCTGGATGCATTGGGACAGGATTACGTTCGTACTGCGAGAGCAAAAGGTGTGGCTCAGTGGAAAGTTATTTTCAAGCATACCTTAAGAAATGCTATGATTCCGGTCATTACATATGTAGGACCGATGACAGCATCTATTTTAACTGGTTCTCTGGTTGTAGAAAAGATTTTTACAATTGGTGGGCTTGGAGCGAAATTTGTTGAATGTATCACAAATCGTGATTATCCGATGATTATGGGAACAACCATTTTTCTTGCAACACTGATGATTACAATGAATTTGATTACGGACATTGTGTATAAACTGGTTGATCCAAGAATTCAACTGGACTAAAGGAGGGCAAAGATGAATAACGAAATGAACGATATCAATCAGATGCCTAAGAAAAATCCTCTTAGTTTTCAGATTGATTTGTCAAAGTTTGAAAAGGCTACAGATGAAGAAAAACAGCAGCAGGAAGTCATGAGTGAATCCGTATCTTTCTTTAAGGATGGAATGCGCAAGCTGATGAAAAATCCGCTTGCTGTTGGAAGTATTATTGCATTGATTGCAATAGTTTTGATGATTATTATTGTTCCACGCGTAGTTCCATACAAATATTCTGAAATTATTTCAGTCAATGGGGTGCGTGACAAGGCAGCTAAGAATATGGCGCCATTCCAGTGGTCAGAGCTGGAACAGGAATATATTGATAATGGTGGAAGCCTGTTTCCCCATATTATGGGAACAGATGAAATGGGACGTGACTATTTTGTACGTGTTGTTTATGGAACTAGAGTTTCCCTTATTGTAGGTATTTTTGCAGCACTTCTGGTTTTAATCATTGGTGTTGTGTATGGAAGTCTTTCTGGATACCTGGGGGGAAAAGTCGATCTTATTATGATGCGTATTGTGGATATTATCTACTCGTTACCGGACATGCTGATGGTAGTATTGCTTTCGGTAGTGCTGAGAGAAATTCTGAGTGTGGACCAGTTCCCATTTTTAAAGAAGATTGGAACGAATATGTTGTCAATGTTTATGGTATTCGGACTTCTTTACTGGACTGGTATGGCGAGAATGGTACGTGGACAGATTCTGACGATTAAGTCGAATGAATATGTTCTGGCTGCCAAGGTCAGTGGGGCGAAAGCAGGAAGAATTATCAGAAAACATATTCTTCCGAACAGTATCAGTGTAATTATTATTACCGCGGCGCTACAGGTTCCTTCTGCAATCTTTACAGAAAGTTTCCTGAGCTTTATCGGATTGGGTGTTCAGGCTCCAATGCCTTCTCTTGGTTCTCTTGCAAATGCAGCCAGAGCCGGTATTTCAGAATATTCATACAAGCTGATTTTCCCGGCAATTATGATTTGTTTAATTACGCTTTCATGTAACCTCTTAGGTGATGGATTACGTGATGCGTTTGACCCGAAATTAAGGAGGTAATAGATATGGGTGAAAATATACTTTCTGTACAGAATCTGCACACCTCCTTCACAACCGGTAAGGGAGATGTACACGCTGTCAATGGTGTGTCTTTTAATCTGGAGGCTGGAAAAATCCTCGGAATTGTAGGGGAATCTGGTTCTGGAAAATCTGTAACTGCATATTCTATTATGGGAATTCTCGAGAGTAACGGAAGTATTACAGAAGGAAGCGTTCTTTACAAAGGGAAAGATATTACAAAGTTTACAGAAAAGGAAATGCGTGATTTCCGTGGAAAATGTTGTTCGATTATTTTCCAGGACCCAATGACGAGCCTGAATCCTGTATTTACGGTGGGATCACAGCTCAAAGAAGCTATTGAGCTGCATACAAACCGCAAAGGAAAAGCAGCAGAAGCACGCGCTGTGGAAATGTTGACTCTGGTTGGCGTAAATGAACCGGAAAAACGTATCAAACAATATCCGTTTGAACTTTCCGGTGGTATGAGACAGCGTGTGATGATCGCTATGGCTCTATCCTGTGAACCGGATATACTGATTGCAGATGAACCTACAACGGCCCTGGATGTAACAATTCAGGCTCAGATTTTGGAACTGATGCAGGATTTACAGAAGAAGCTTGGCATGGCAATTATTATGGTTACCCATGATTTGGGTGTTATTGCAGATATGTGTGATGAGATTATTGTTATGTACGGTGGACGTGTCTGTGAGCGTGGAACAGCAGAAGATATCTTCTATCGTCCAAGCCATGAATATACAAAGGGTTTGCTTCAGTCTATTCCGAATGTAGACCGTATGGGCGAAAAACTGGTTCCGATTCCGGGTACACCGATTAACTTGTTAAATATGCCGAAGGGCTGTGCATTTTGTCCTCGTTGTGAAAATGCAATGAAGATTTGTCTCACAGAGCAACCACCGGAAATGCAGATGCCGGACGGACATTTTGCTTCTTGCTGGCTGAATGTGAAAGAAGCAATGGAAAAAGGGGAGGTGTAAACTGTGGAAAATGAAACAACTAAAAGCGAATATTTAGTAGAAGTGAAGGATTTGAAGCAGTATTTCCCGGTAAAGACTGGATTCATGAAAACCCTGCCATTAAAGGCTGTAGACGGGGTGAGCTTTGCAATCAAACCAGGAGAAACACTTGGGCTTGTTGGTGAATCCGGATGTGGAAAAACCACAGTAGGACGTTCTCTGCTTCGCTTATATACGCCTACGGGTGGCGAAGTTTTATTTGATGGGAAACCTGTAGATGAAAAGAGTATTCATGAGATGCGAAAAGAAATGCAGATGGTATTTCAGGATCCGTATTCTTCGCTGAATCCTCGTATGACTGTAGAAGATATTATTGGTGAGCCTTTGGATGTGCATAAGCTTTACAAGACGAAAGAAGAGAGAAGAGCGCGTGTGCTTGAACTTATGAAGCTTGTCGGACTGAATGCGGAACATGCGACCCGTTATGCACATGAGTTCTCAGGCGGACAAAGACAGCGTATCGGAATTGCAAGAGCACTTGCAACTAATCCACGTTTTATTGTCTGTGACGAGGCAGTAAGTGCCCTTGACGTGTCAATTCAGGCGCAGGTTATCAATATGTTTGAAGAATTACAGGAGAAGCTGGGGGTTGCGTATTTGTTTATCGCGCATGATCTCCTTGTGGTAAGACATATTTCAGACCGTATTGCGGTTATGTATTTAGGAAGAATTGTGGAGATTGGAGATGCTGATGAAGTCAGTGAGCATCCGATTCATCCATATACACAGTCGCTTCTGAGTGCAGTGCCTTATCCGGACCCGAAGATGGCAAAGGAAAGAAAACGTATTGTGCTGGAGGGGGATGTGCCTAGTCCACTTCATATGCCGAGCGGATGTGCGTTCCGTACACGATGTAAATATGCTACAGAAAAATGTGCACAGGAGTGCCCGCCGCTTGTAGACCGTGGAGACGGACATCAGGTTGCATGCTGGAATAAATAATCAGATAATTCTGATTAAAAGAAGAAAAATCTTGACATTTTTCTGGAAAAGAGGTATTCTAACCCAAAATGAAAGGTTGTGTCAAATGTGTGAAGACGGGTTTGACACAACATTCATAATATATAAAGGAGGAGTTTCTTATGAAAAAGAGAGTAGTAGCACTTGTGCTTTCGCTTGCTATGGTTTCTAGTTTAGTAGCTTGCGGTGGCGGAAGCAGCAACACAAAAACAGACACTGAAACAACAGAAAGTTCTGCACCGGACTGGAAGGACTATGACGAAAGAATTGCGGCAATCAGAAAAGAAACTGATTTGGCAAAACGTGAAGCCCTGATGCATGAAGCAGAGGATGAACTGATGGATACATGGGCTGTAGTACCACTTTATTACTACAATGATGTATACATGCAGAAAACAGATGTAGAAAATATTTACGCTAACTTGTTTGGATTTAAGTATTTTGGATTTGCCAAGACACCAACAAATGAATTAGCACTTCAGATTGCATCTGAACCGGACAAACTTGATCCGGCACTGAACTCAACTGTAGATGGAGCCTGCCTTGCAATTCTTGCATTCTCAGGACTTTATGCTTATGATGAAGATGGACAGTTAGTACCAGAATTGGCAGAAAGTTATGAAATGAGTGATGACGCTCTGACATACACATTCAAGATGCGTGACGGATTAAAATGGTCTGACGGTGAAACACTTGATGCAAATGATGTAGTATACAGCTGGAACAGACTCGCTAATCCAGATACTGCTGCTGACTATTCATATCTTACATCAGCAATCGCAACAAACAGTGACGGAACACTTCAGATTGAAGCTTCTGAAGACGGAAAGACATTTACAGTTCATTTGACAGCTCCATGTGCATATTTCCTTGATTTATGTGCATTCCCAGCATTTTATCCAGTACCAGAGCAGGCAGTAACATCTGCTGAAGGCGCTGATACAAATCCTGGAGCATGGGCTCTGGAAGCTGGATTTGTAACATCAGGACCAATGAAACTGACAGCATGGAATCATAATGAATCTATGACATATGAACCAAATGAAAACTACTGGGCAGCAGACAAAGTTTCTTTGAAAAAAATCAACTTTATGTTAAGCTCTGATGACACAGCAGTTTACAACGCATTCAAAGATGGTTCTCTTCAGTTTATTGATACCGTTGCAACAGATATTATGGCAACTGTAAAAGAAACTCCAGAGTTCCACAAGGTTGATACACTTGGAACATATTACTGCGGATTCAATGTAAACAGTGAACTTTTCGCTGGCAAGACAGTAGAACAGGCTGCAGCTATGAGAAAAGCTATATCGCTTCTGATTGACCGTGAATATATTATCGAAACAGTTGCACAGGCTGGTCAGGAACCTGCTAATACATTTATCCCAACTGGTATGGCAGATGGAAATGGCGGAGAATTCAGAAAGAATGATGACGCTTACACATATCCGGATAAGGAGAATGTTGGATACTATGATACAAAATTGACAGACGATACAGTAGATGAAGCAAGAGAATTGCTGAAAGAGGCTGGTTATGAATTTGATGATAACGGTATGTTATCAGAAAGCACACCAATCGATATCACATACCTTACAAATGATTCCGAAGGTAACGTTAAGATTGGTGAAGCAATTCAGCAGGATTTAGGAGCAATCGGAATCAACTTAAATGTTGAAACTCGTGAATGGTCTGTATTCCTTAACGAACGTAAAGAAGGTAAATTTGACTTCTGCCGTGAAGGATGGTTAGCAGATTACAATGACCCAATCAACATGCTTGAAATGTGGGAGTCAACCTCAGGAAATAACGATATGCAGTTTGGTAAATAATCCGAATTTGTATAGAGCATAAGAAAAACGCAAAAGGCATTTCTGTCTTTTGCGTTTTTTGCAATACTAATATAGATAATGATGTTGGGGTCGAAAGCCGCAACTATGATGCCTGCGGATTGTTCCGTGCTTTGCACTCCCACAATCCTGCTCAATATTCGCATATCGTGGGATTAGCATCCCACTTTTATGCTCATATTGGGGCGGGTTCCAAGGTCTTTCAACCACTTATGAGCGAGCTCATGTGGTTTTAGACCTTTTGACCCTGGCATCATAGATAATAAAAATATAAAAAAGTGGAAAATGGACTTGAATTTCCTGGAAAATGGATTATAATATTGCTTGTAAGTGGATAATCCTCGATAGCTCAGCGGCAGAGCATTCGGCTGTTAACCGAAGGGTCGTTGGTTCGAACCCAACTCGGGGAGCTAAGAGAAACCTGTAGACGTTATGTTTACAGGTTTTTTGTGTTTTTGAAATGGCAACGGATTAAGGGGATATTTTAATACGTGCTACAATACCTGACATGCCAGGTTTATAAATGAAGGGGAGAAAAATATCAAAATGTATAATAAGAAACAAAATAATATATTTAAAGTATTATTACTGTATTTCGTGCTTGCCTGCTTCCCGCTTAGTGGATGCAGTAGCACAGCAGGCAGTAGTGAAAATATCAATGCACTGGAACAGAAGGTTGCAGAGGCACCGGTATATTCTTCTGTAGAAAACATTCCGGAGTATGATGGAAATGCTTTTGTTGTTGTAGATGATAACCAACCAAATTTTACTGAGAATGAAATAACAGACGAGGCATTCGAAAAATACAGCGAATTGGACGAACTAGGAAGATGTGGCGCGGCAGAAGCTTCTGTAGGTCAGGAAATTATGCCGACAGAAGAAAGAGGGGCTATTGGACAGGTCAAACCAAGTGGCTGGCATACGATAAAATATGATTTTGTAGATGGAAAATATTTGTATAACAGATGTCATTTGCTTGGATATCAACTTACCGGAGAAAATGCAAATGAAAGGAATTTGATTACTGGAACCCGTTATCTGAATGCAGAAGAGATGCTCCCTTTTGAAAATATGATTGCTGATTATGTAGAAGAAACGGATAATCATGTGATGTACAGGGTTACACCGATTTTTGAGGGAGATAATCTGGTGGCTACAGGTGTTGAAATGGAAGCTTATTCGGTAGAAGATAATGGAGAAGGAGTTTGTTTTCATGTATTCTGTTATAATGTGCAGCCAAATGTAAAAATTGATTACGCTACAGGGGATAGTAAGCTGGAGGAATCATCCACGCAGACTACAACACCTGGTACTGAGAAAACACCGACCTATATATTAAATACGAGAACGCATAAATACCATCTTCCAACTTGTAGTAGTGTAGAGGATATTGCGAAGAATAATAAAGAAACCTATAAAGGAAAAAAAGAGGACCTGGAAAAGGTTGGATATAAAGCGTGTAAACGATGTAATCCGTGATTGAGTGATGCTGTTTGTGGAGATATATGTGGGTTGCTTGGGAGCACCATTCGCAAAAGTGTATCACCAAATAACGAAAAAAGTGTCAGAATATTCTGAATTGAAGAAATAATAAAAACAGCATTGACAATTCTGGATAGAAGTGGTAAGATACCATTTGTCGTCAGGACAGCCACCCTCGAGTGAGCGATGA
>CAJMSZ010000009.1 GCA_905216215.1 uncultured bacterium
GCAATTAAACTAGTTATCATTGATTCAGAGTTTCGGAGAGCAGTGTTAAAGTTGGTGTATATCAAATAGTTTTTATGTCCGTGTGCTTCGGAAAAGTAGTAAGAAATTAAACTTTTTACATTAGTTTCTACTTCGAGTATATATCTGAAAAATATATTTCTGAGAACACGATCAAACTGGTATAATGCATGTATTTCGCATAAAGTGGTGTTGGGGCGATAAGTAATATCTAAGTTATTTTCGTCAGTGGTGTTTAGTAAAAAGAGCTTGTTATACCCATTTATCAGATTGTAATACCCATTCTTTTCTAAAACGCGTTTGGCATAAGCGTAGTCTGAAGGATTATCTATTTTGACTCCTCGCTTAATAAGGAGCTCGACAAGTTCATCCAGTGTTTTAAAAACTTTTTCCTCCATAGTTACCTCCGTGAAAATAAAAAGACCCCGGGCCCGAAGGACACCGGAGTACGTTCCATAATAATATATGCTCTAAAAGAAAAAATATTCTTTCTTAAAGTGCTTAAAGCATACCACTAAAATGTCCGAATGTCAATGCCTTTACGGATGATTTTCGAATAATATTTATTGTTTACTTTATATATAAATCTTGCTGAGAACTCCGTTCCTGTTGGCGCAGGGGCGGTTTTTATTTATCTCTCATTTTGATGCATTTTTAAGCTGATTCTGTATTGTTCAGCATCTGGAACATCAACAAACTCTACGGTTTTATCAAAGTTTTTCCTTACAACATCTTTTATTTCATCCAATGTAACATGGAAGAATTCTCTGCGTGTGTTTACCATATTGAGCTTTCTATCCTCGAAAGCTCTATGTAAGGCGGCTTCTAAGGCAGGGGCATCGTCAGAAAAAATCATGGCATGAACATCAAAATTAAATGGTACGGACGCATCACCGAGTTCATCAACTCGATCCTGAGGGTCGAGCCTACGGGTCATTCCGATTTTGTAAACGTCTGGCCCAAATGCGCCAATATTGGAAATTACATAAACATAGCCTGCTCTTTGATTGGCTTCTCTGTAATCTATATCTTTTATTGCTTTATCAATATCTTGCAATTGATTTTCAAGTTCGGCTTTTTTTGCCAAAAGAGCAGCATCATCGGGAGATTGTTCTAATTGTTTTAGCAAATGCTCATATGCTGTTTGATAGTGCGTCTGCTCTTTTTCTATTTTCTTTCTTTGAGCTTCGATTTCTTTTTGTAATTTAGCAGCTTCTCTTAGTTCTGCACGAGCAGCTTTTTGCGCTTCCTTTTCCTCTTGTTTTTTTTGCTGGTATTCAAAAGCAAGGCGAAGTTCTGTGGCTTTCGAAGTGAGATATGCAGAACTTATAGAAATATTCATAACCGAACCGAGTTTGGAAATAGCAGAAGCGGATTTATATATTCTGTCCAACGAAGAATCGAAGTTAGTATATTTTACTTTTGATACTAGCTCGTCACATTCAGTGTTAAATGCTCGAAGAAGTAATTTTTGGGTATCAGATACCATCTTTCGTCCTTTTGCGGCGCTTCCGTTTACTTGCCAATCTGTATTTCCATTAACAGCCATGTTATCTTTGATTAGTCGCTTTTGTTTTGCGCGTATTTGGGCAAGTTTTTCCTTATAGTCCAGTGAATTCGCAAATTCAAATTGAGGTTTATATAGTCCAAATTCTTGTACAAGTATTTCATCATCAAGCCATATGACCTGTTCATTCTTTTTATTAATAGTTTGCTCCAGTGCATTTATCTCATTTTTTCTTTTTTGAATATCTTGTTCGAGAGAGCATATTTCGTTTTCTTTTTCAGTTATATCACGATTAAGCTCTTTAATCCGGTCATTGAGTTTCTGAGCGTCCTTCATTTCTGGAGTCAAAAGTTGCTCAAGCTCCTCACATTTTGCGGTGAGTTCTGTAATTTGAGTTTTGTATTCTGTAATTTTAAAAATATCCGAAATCCCCATTTTTATTACCTCTTTTCTTTAGAACATACCTTAAGTTTTTATATAATCGCTATGCGGTTATACCCTTTTAAATACTGCCAAATGTGGGATGAAGTAAATAGTGTAGTTGTCTACTATCTTATATTCCCCGTATTTATCCAGATAGCACTGGATGCATTCCTCTAAAAATTCTTCTGTTACTTCCAGATATGCAGCAGTTTCATATCTGTTCTGGCAACCTGCTTCGTAAGCTTTGATAAGTCCAGCAAGACCAATCTGTTTATTATAAGCCCAGAGCCTTGCCTGACGTTCTTGTTTGCGATTCTGAGCAGATTCCATATTGATAATATTTCCAACGGATGTATGATGATGCCCCAGCTCCTCTGCCAGAGTGCAGGCTTTCTGGGTGGAATCCATATTCTTACTGATTGCTACTGTACCATCACAGTACAGTCCTTTTATCCGTTGGCTCTGAAATGTATAGTCTACAACTTCTACACCGTCCTCGCAGGCTTCTTCACGTAAACGCTCGTATGTATTCATGTAAAACACCTCCCACTCAAGTATATCAGGTGAGCTGTTCAATAAATCACTCTCAAATAATGTTCTTATTGAGAGAGCTGTTAAAGGCACAGCTCCCTTATAAAAATATTATTTCATTTGCACTTTCTGCATCAATGCTTCTTGAAGCACCTGCGAGAAGTTAAGCCCCATAGCCGTTGCGGATTCATTCAACCATTCCGGGATTGTAAGAGTTTTCTTGACGGCTTTGGAATTATGCTTTTTCAGATATGCGAGCATATCAAATTCCAAAACGACAATAAATCCATCATCTGTTTTAATTTCACTAATATCACTAGGCACAGGAATTTCTTCCTTTTCTGTCTGTCTGCTTGTAATGGCAAGTCCTAATGCGTCAACAGCCATTTCATAAGCTTGTTGCATATCATCTCCTTCGGTAAAGCATTCTGGAAAATCAGGAAATGAAACCCAGAACCCATCATTTTCTTTGTGGAATACTGCCGGATAAAATAATCTGTTCATACGTAATACCTCCATTTATTCTGAGCTGGCAGGACTATTTAAGTCCCGCCTGTTTTAATATTGCCTGCTCCAAACCTTTCTTCATAGCTTTGGAGTGATAAGGAACAATTACTGCTTTCCCGTTCTCGAAATTCTTCATTTTTACATGGGAACCATTTTGGCTGATTTCTACAAACCCGTTCTTCTTTAGAAGCTTAATCATTTCTTTGGGTGTTAATGGCATCTTTTGTATCTCCTTTCCTTATCATGGTTATATTATAACACGTGCAAATACGTATGTCAATCAAAAAATATGTATTAATACGTGTGATTCTATTTCTTCCTATTCTTCACAATTTCAGTAAACTGTTTGATTTCATCCATTTCATCATCTGTATATTTATCTCCATCAAAGTGGGCAGCGAGGGTAGTAGGCTGGTAGGTGTTGTCTGACTCGTCAGAAGTAGTGATGTCTGGTTGTACGGTATTTGCTTTGGTATCATCAGTATCGGTATACCATGATATTTTTGCAAGTTCGGCAATTCTTTTCAGAGCTTCTTTTTTTCCTGTTGAATTTAGGCTATCAACTTTTGATGCTATTATAAAATCGATGTATTTATCACAATCTCTATTTGTAAGCAACTGTCTTTCAGATAGATATAAATATTCTGCATATCGACTGAGAGATTCGGAATTGTGGGAAGAGAGCGTATTATACTGTGCCTCAATAGATTCATCATCCCATCCCATCAAGTAAGCGGGAGATACATTTCCCAAATGAGCAGCAGCTTCTATTTTATCAGATGGAATATTTGTAATGATATTATTTTCGTATTTATACAATGTTTGTTTTGATACATTTATTTTGTCAGCAAAATCAACTTGAGACATCCCAAGATTGTTTCGAATTTTCTTTATGCGTTCACCAACTGTCATGTTTGTGTCCTCCTTTATGAAGTAACTTTATAATAACACAAAAATGTTATAAATGCAATAAAAAATAGCTTGACAAGTTACGAAAATGTGATATACTAACAGTAACTTAAAAAGATACGGAGGTGGAAACGTGATAAAGACAGATGAATTGAGAGGAATAATCGCTAAAAATGGTTTATCTCAATCAGATGTTGCAAAAATGATAGGAATTACGCCTAAAACTTTTTATGAAAAGATGAAAAGCGGTGTGTTTGGGAGTGACGAGATTCAAATAATGATTGACAATCTACATATAGAGAATCCGATTGCTATTTTTTTTGCAAAGAAGTAACTTTTAAAGATACTATAAGGAGGGCAAATGAATAACTTAGTAAAAATTGGAAACAGTGATTTATCCATCAAAGAGTTTAACGGTCAGAGAGTTATTACATTCAAGGATGTGGACAGCGTGCATGAAAGACCGGACGGGACAGCAAGGAAGAGATTCAATGACAACAGAAGCAGATTTATTGAGGGTGAGGATTTCTACAAAATTTGCCCGTCCGAAATTCGGACGCACAAAATCATGGAGATTTCCGAGATGGCAAGAGAAGATGTAACGCTTCTTACTGAATCAGGTTATCTAATGCTAGTAAAATCATTCACCGATGATTTAGCTTGGGAAGTTCAACGTGAACTTGTGAAAACCTACTTCAATAAGAAAAAACCAATGAGTCCAGTAGAAATGATGCGTATTCAGTTAGGCATGATTGATGACCATGAGGGGCGTATCGCAGACCTTGAACAGAATATGACGATTGATTACGGACAGCAGATGTCACTTGGAGATATCGTCAACAGGGTTGTAGTTGATGCTCTTGGTGGTAAAGACAGCAATGCGTATCACGAAATCGGTAGAAAAGTATTTGCCGAATGCAACAGGGATTTAAAGCATTATTTCAATGTAAATGCTCGTAATAATGTTCCAAAGAAGAAATTCGATGAAGCTGTTGATTACGTAAAGAACTGGCAACCATGCACAAACACAAGGATTATGATTCAAGACTGTAATGCTCAGTTAAGAATGTAAAATGTCCCGATTGAGTATTTCCTGGAGGAGTAGAAAGGAGAAAAATGAAAAATATTATAAGTCATGAGTACGCAGGAGAAAAAGAAGCATTTGTTCCACTTATTGGATTCAAGGTGGCAGACGTGAGAAGCACAGAAACCAATGGAGATTTTGGAGAGGGAATTGTTCTCACATTTGTAAATGAACATCATGTAGCTATTGATGTAACTATTTCCGATGAAAACGTTTTTGTTAGTGAGTCATATGCAGTTAAAGATGATTTAAGCACTATCAGTGATGAAGATGCGAGAGCGTAAGAAGCATGGTTATGTTCCGATGATAGAACAGGTGTCATAGAAGCGTAGAAGTGCTCAAAGCAAGAGACGCAATGGACAAAGGAAGCAAGGAAGCGAAAGGAGAGTGATAAACGTGAAGATTTTCAATCAGGAATATGAAGAAATACAGATTGTAACAGAAGATGATGGACTGATTGCAAGTATTACAGATGAATATATCATTATAGAAGATGGTTACAAAGTAGTACGTGTGCCAGTTGAAAAGAAGGGGGATGAGGATTTGAACGAGAAGAAAGAACAAACATCGTTGTATGAAGAAATGGTAGAAGAATTATCTCTTTTTGTAATTCGTACAGCAGGTAAAGATAATCCGACTGATGCAGAATTAAATGCAATGGTGGAAATTACAAAGATTTTGTTCAGAACAATTTAAAAGGCTTAGGAGAACTTCGAACCTAGAATTTAAGACAGACGAGGAGATGAGGAAATGGACATTCGCGACAACAAATGGGAAGAAGAGAAAAAGCGGATAGCAGAATCTGATGCAAGGTATCGAGAAAGAATGATGAACTTGATAGAAGAGTCAAAAATACTCCAAAGGAAACGGATGAGACTTCTGATTATTCAGATAATCTGTCTCATCGGCTCCTTTATCTGCACAGCATACAGCTTATTTAATTATTTTGATTAAGGTCTCTAATTGCATTGGCAATAGATTCGAGTCGGCAGGTGGTTGGAAAGTCTGGCTTGAGAGCTGCTTCTAACTGTTCTTCCATAATTTTGGTTTGCTTTTTGGTGTAATGAATGGAAACAACAGTAGAAGTCACTGTGATAGTAGTGAGAATTAAATTAATTATAGTTGTTGTCATGTTAAACATTCTAGAAAATCCTTTCATAAGTACTCGGCATGGCAGTGCCTGTATTTAGAGTATAGGAGATACAAAACAAAATCACAAGCAGAAAAAACAGTGAAGAAGTAGGAGGTGAATAGCATGGACGAACACATCATGGAAGCTCATCAGGCTTACTTGGAAGAAAAGCAGCTAAAGCTTAAGTACGAAAAAGAGCGCAGGGAGCTGGGTAAAAGAATCCTCAAAGAAGGCGCAAACAGAGCGAACAGAGAATTGTGTGAACGGTATTTCAGACTGGACCATTTGGTTGAGTGCCAGGACCGAGAAATGAATTACTGGGCCAGAAGAGTTGCGGAGAGAATCACAGAATACTCTGACAACAAGGACAATCCGTAATGCATACATTAGAAAGAGGTGATGTGAATGCTGGATATGGAAAAAGTAATACGAGTTTTGCTGGAACTTCTGGCAGAACAGGAAGGGGTAGAAATTGAGTACACGATTGAGAAAACCGCTTAGGCGGGAACAGATGGACAAGCTTGGAGGTAGGAAATGACGAGAGAAAATAGGAGGGTTCTGGAAATAGAACATCTTAGAAGAAAAAGAGAAGCCGAGTTAAGAAAAACCATCGATGCAACGGAATGGTTTTTACTAGGGGTGCTTGTGGGAATGATGTTGATCACCCATTTGGCATAGAAAAAGAGTGCCAACAAAAGCCGGCAAGCTTCAGGCACTCAGATAATTAACCAATTAAATTATGACTGATAAGGAAGGAAATGTCAAATGATTATTGTAACGATAAAGCTTCATGAAATAAGAACGAAGTTGGATACATACGAAGGAAAAGTGGAGGGCAAGTAAATGCCATACATAGGAATCAGAGCAGAAAAAGATACTGTGGTAGACGATGAGCAAGCTTACGAGTATGCACTGGAAAGATGTCTGCATGGAACAGAGGAGGACCAGAAGGAATTCCATAACATGCTTGTGGAGTGGTTTTATTCGGGAGATTGGTTGTATGAGGAGGCTTAGATATGGCAATGTATGTAACTTGTCCTTATTGCGGTGATAATTTAGACCCGGGAGAACAATGCAGTTGTCGAGATAAGGAAAGCAGTGAAGAGGATACAGGAAACCCCTTCAGGATTTATGATTTTGAAGATGAGAAAGCTTGGCTGAAAGGCCGTATAAACGGAATCGGTGGAAGTGATGCGAGTGCAGTAATTGGAAAGAATCCGTATAAAACCAACATAGAGTTGTTTGAGGAAAAGACGGGGAGAAGAATTGCTCCGGATATTTCGGACAAGCCATATGTGGTTTATGGAAAAAAGGCAGAGCACCATATCAGAGAATTGTTTCGGCTGGATTACCCACAGTACCAGGTGCTGCACCACGAATACCGGATATTGCAGAATCTGAAACACCCGTTCATGCAAGCTTCGCTGGATGGAGAACTGATTGACCAGAATGGAAGAAAAGGGATTCTTGAAATCAAGACTACCAATATTCTGCAGTCTATGCAGTACGAAAAATGGAAAGACCGTATTCCGGACAATTATTACACTCAGGTATTACATTATCTCCTTGTTACTGGATATGAATTTGTTGTTCTTCGGGCGCATTTGAGGAGTAACTGGGGAATGGATGTCCGGGTACAGGAAAAACATTATTTCATTGAAAGAGCAGAAGTAGAAGATGATTTGAATTATCTGCTAGATGAAGAAATCAAATTTTGGAAGTATGTAGAGAGTGGAAGGAAGCCGCCTCTCATACTTCCCGAAATATAAAGAAGGAGGACACTATGGAACTTAGAATTATGAATCCACAGGAAAACTGGCTTACAGAACAGATTCTGTGGAATAACGAGGAATTGAAAGCTGCAATCGCTGAAAAGGTAAAAGATTACAAGACAATCGCATATACCGAGGATTCGCTTGCAGATATGAAAAAGGACCGTGCAGGTTTGAATAAGCTAAAAAATGCTTTTGAAGATGAACGAAAGCGTGTAAAGAAAATCTGTATGGAGCCATACGAAAAATTTGAACAGCAGGTAAGAGAAATCACGGTATTGATTGACGAACCGATTAAGCTAATCGATTCTCAGGTAAAAGAGATTGATGAGCGAAGAAAAGTGGCAAAAAAGGAAGAAATTAAAGTATTGTTTGCATCCATTGGATTTCAGACCTTTGTAAGTCTTGATATGATTTGGGACGAAAAATGGCTGAACGCAACCGTTACTCTTTCCAAAATTGAGGAACAGATGAAGAGCCGGATGTATCAGATAGGTTCCGATGTGCTTACAATTAATAATCTCCCAGAATTTAGTTTCGAAGCAATGGAAGTTTATAAATCAACGCTTGATGTGAACCGGGCAATACAGGAAGGACATAGACTTGCTAACATTCAGAAAAGGAAACTGGAAGCGGAACGCATAAAGAAAGAGCAGGAAATACGGAAAGAAAAAGAAACAGCAGAGCAGGAAGAAGTAGTTACTCAAAGCATAACCAGCGTTCCGACATATGAGGCTGCGCAGGAAACTGTGGAAGAAGTGCTGGAGACTCAAAAAGAAGAACCAGTATTACAGCTTGACTTCCGGGTATGGGGAACAAAAGAGCAGCTTATGGCTCTTCGAAATTACATGAAAGAGAATCATTTAAAATTTGGAAAGGTGGAATAAAAGATGGCAGTAAATAATTCTTTGGCAAGGCAGGAACAGTCGATGAAGCTATCTGTGTATCTGCAGAATGATGCAGTAAAAAAACAGATTAATCAGGTTGTTGGAGGGAAGAATGGGACAAGGTTTATTTCCAGTATCGTAAGCGCGGTGCAGAATACACCGGCATTGCAGGAGTGTACAAGCCCTAGTATTGTAAACGCTGCATTACTCGGAGAGGCACTGAATCTTTCGCCGTCCCCGCAGCTTGGACAGTTTTATATGGTCCCGTTCGATAATAAGAAGAAGGGCTGCAAGGAAGCACAGTTCCAGCTTGGATATAAAGGGTATATTCAGCTGGCAAAGCGAAGCGGCGTATATAAAAAGATCAATGTCCTTTCCATTAAGGCAGGCGAACTGATTTCCTATAATCCATTGGAAGAGGAACTGGAAATCAATTTGATTGAAGATGATTATGTCCGAGAGAATACACCGACTATTGGCTATTATGCAATGTTTGAGAAAGTAAACGGATATAGACACAGTATTTATTGGTCAAAACAGAGAATGCTGGCACATGCAGAAAAGTATTCTTTTGCATTTTACAAAAACGGCGGAGCAAAATCGTTAGAATTGCTTGAGGAAGGAAAGATACCGGAAAAGGATATGTGGAAATATTCTTCATTCTGGTTTAAAGATTTTGATGCAATGGCACATAAGACAATGCTCCGCCAGTTAATCAGCAAATGGGGGACGATGAGCATTGATCTTCAGAATGCCATTGATAAGGATATGGCAGTGATCCATGAGGACGGAAAGACAGAATATGTAGATGAAGTTAAAACAGAAGATGGTGAAGTGGTATCCGAACAGGAGTTTCGTGAGGTAGAAAGTCCAGTACAACAGGAAGATATTGAATCATCATTTTTTGGATAGATATGGCATTTCCTTAGGTTGGTATATCACACAGTTACTTGTAGATGATTGATTGGCCCGTACTGCACATGAAGGCTGCGGTACGGGCAGAAAGGGGCGTAAAATGAAAGCGGTGATGTTTATGGTTCCGGGGAAACCGCAGGGAAAGGCAAGGGCAAGAACCTTTCATCATACGGATGCGGGAAAAAATATTTCTATGACACCGGATAATACGGTACTTTATGAGAATTTCATTAAAGAACGGTATCTGGCGGAATCGGAAGGAATGTATCTGGAAGCCGGTACTCCGGTTACACTTCGGATTGTAGCAAGGTTTTTACCACCTCAGAGCACGTCAAAAAAGAAACGGCTTGAGATGTTGGAAGGAAAGATATTTCCTCTTAAAAAGCCGGATATGGATAGTATTATAAAAGTAGTTGCAGACGCATTAAATGGAGTTGCCTATCACGATGATACGCAGATCGTACTGGTGCAGGCAAAGAAAGTGTATTCCGCAATAGAGGGACTTGATATTACGGTTGAGGAGTATACAAAAGGGTAGGTGAAGCAAATGGGGCGTGGTGCGCCAAATAAACCAGGGCTTACATACTTTCCTAAAATGTTGGACTTTTATGAAGATGACAAAATCTTCGATTTACTGGACCGTTTTGGTCCGCTTGGAGTAACCATATATGATTGTATTCTTTGTATTGTGTACAAAAACGGTTACTACGCAGAAATCCCCTTGGATAAGCTATCAAGAATGATTATAAAGATGATCGGGAACAAGTGGGTAAAGAATCAAAAGGCTGTCGTGCAAGTGGTGCACTTTTGCTCTGAGATAGGTCTCTTAGACGATGACCTCATGACGAAAAACATCATCACCTCTGTTGGAATTCAGCGACGCTATTACGAGATAGCAGTAAAGCGCATGAAAAGACAGCTCTATAGTAAAGAATATTGGCTCCTTGGTGAAAAAGAAACGGAGAAGCCTTTCTTAAGTGCGGCTTTAAATCGAATTTCTTCCGAAGAAATTCAAAATACTTCGGAAGAAATTCAAAATACTTCGGAAGAAAGTGCTATAGAAATAAAAGAAAATAAAAATAAAGTATATAAGTCCGTTTTTGATGATACAAACCTTGAAAATGCGTTCCAGTTATATCTTGTTGTCCGTGAGAAAAATTGGGGTGCGATATCCAATGAACAGATAGAGGCTATGAGGGAAGAACTGATTTCGATGTCATCTGATAATACTGAGCGTCTGGCTATTGTAAAGAAAGCAACAGCCAGTGGGTGGAAAAATTTATATCCGCTAAAAGCAAAAAAAGCGGGAAATAAGAAGCAGGATAAAGCAGATAGCAAATTCCGTAATTTTGAGGAGCGGGAATACGATATGGACAAGCTGACAGAAGAGCTACTTAAGAGTTAAAAATTATATATGATTTAAGCAAATAAGAAAATAGAATAGTTTGTTTAGGTAGCCACTTGCTCTGCCCTCTGAGCTACACTGCTAGTTCCGAAACAAGTAATGATATAGAGTAATGAACTGATTAGCATATACACCACACCTTTCTTATTGCTTATGTATAAATAAGCAGCATAAATTAAAATTGAAAATAATGTACCCGTTAATATGCTGCAGAGATTGGATTCGAACCAATGACCAAGTGGACGCCTAAGCAAACTATTATATATGATTATTATAATCAAAAAGTCTTTGAAAATCAAGAAAGGAGTCGGGACTCTGGCCAGAGTAATGATGCATCGGTTCCTTTTGGAGAAAATGACAGAAGAACAACAGAGATTGGTAGAAGATAATATTGCACTTGCTCATCACGTGGTCTGGAATTTTAAAAGCACCGGTGTGGATCTGGAATTGGATGATCTCCGATCACTTGCATACCTTGGGCTTGTAAAGGCTGCAATAAAATTTGATAAGGATAGAGGCTGTACATTTTCAACTTTTGCAGTACAGGTAATGACAAATGAGATACGATTGCAGCTTAGAAGCAATCGTAAGCATAAATACGTAACTACATCTTTGGACGCGGAAATGGTACCGGGAGAAGATATGGTGCTTGCTGACATCATACCAGATCGGAAGGACAATTTTGAAGAATTACTCTTTGCAGTAAACATGGAACAGAATCAAAGGTCATTGAACAAATTGGAAAGATGCATCTTACGGACTGTAATGCAGGAACCTGACATTGGACAAGCCGAAATCGGGTCAAAGCATGGATTATCTCAGTCGTATATATCGAGGATATTAAAAGGAATCAAGCAGAAAGTGTTGGTGGAATAAGAGGTGGAATGATGAAAACTCATGGACAAAAGGAAATATCTGAATCTCTGCAAGAATTTGTGGCTTACATAGAGCAGTGCAGAAATGATTATGCACAGGCACATGATGCTGTTGGAAGAGAGGATAAAAGGCTTCAAGACCTCTTGCATGAATTGGAATTTGCGGAAGACAGAGATACAAGAAATAAAGTAGCTACCAAGTTCCAAAGGAGCAGGCGGGAGCGCAGGAAACATAAGGATGATGTGATGAGGTTACAACTGGTAGTAGACTTTTTTGATGAGCTACAGCATAGGAAGATGTTGAATAATCTAAGGCAACTGATTGGAAAGCAGCGTAGCCAAGAAGCTTACTTGGATGGGAAACGGGAATACAAGCCGAGGGTAAAAGATTAGGTGGAGAAACGAAAATGAAGAAATCAAACAAAGAATTTGAAGCACGAATGCAGGGCATGTTATTTGCTCACAAGATTGCTATGGAACGCGGTCTGGATGAGCTGGAAAAGGAGATTAAGCTGCGAGGCATTCTGAAACTGGATATCTGGGCAGATAAGAAAGAGGTGGATGAACTCTATGATACCTTATCCACGAACCTGTATCAGCATATGCTTGTCACAGTGATGTACAGCCTGAATAATGCGTTTAGATTTGGAAGAGAAAGGCTCATGCGATTTAAGAAAGAATTTGATGAAAACGTCAAAATGCTCATGAAGCTGGACTGGATGGGAGAGCATTATACCACATTTGAGGACTGGGGGATTGAACTGAATCGCAAGTTTGGAATGGATTTTAACGTGGAACGCATGGCAGCACTCAGGGACGCGCAAGATGAAAAGAGTGATACGTACCAGAGACTTGACAGAACGTCAGTGATTGCGAAGCTGGAAGAAGCAGGATATCAGGATGCTGCGAAGTTTTTGAAAGAGAAAATGTAAATGGTGAGGAGGGAGAATAAATGCGATACACAACATACCACTGCGGAAAAGCAGTAATTAAAGATAAAAGCAAGCTGGCAGAAGCTATGGAAAAGTTAGCGAAACTTGAGGATGAGGAAGAAAGCAAAAATTTTGCATTGTCGAAGAACGAGGACGGAACATTCAGCGTATACGAAAAGCCTTATGCAACTGTTGATTGTGCAACGAAAGAAAATTTTGAATATCTGAAAGATGCAGTTGAGTACTACAGAAACAAGGAAGAAACTTCGAAGTGGATTCCATGTAGTGAGAGACTGCCAAAATCGGGAGAGTATGTTCTTGTTTCGTTTGAAAATGATGGAATCATTCTTCCAGATATAGCAACATACCAAGTAGACCAAGACGGGAACGGAGCTTTTTACCCAAGTGATAACTTTGTGACATACGCTTCTGTTGGGCTGTATGTAAATGCTTGGATGCCACTTCCAGAACCATACAGGGAGGACGAATAGATGAACTTAAAAGAATTTGCTCAAATGTTGGATGGAAAAGAGTATGGAAATCCACAGTTTACGAAAGAAGAAATACAGATTGCGAAAGACAATGGATTCGTGATTGTGTATGGAGCAAGCGACGATCTTGTAGAACTTGATGGAGCAATCAGGGATGAAGGGGATTGCTACGGTGGCGGAAAAATATCTGTAAAAGCAGTTCAAGATGGTGGAATCATATATGACTGTTACTACAGAGAGAATGCATTTAGTTTCCTTGCAAAATGGTATGAAGAAAAGGACGAAAACGGAACAGTAATTCCTTGGACATATGACGTAAGTATAAAACATGAGAATTTTATGATTTACGAAGAGGGAGAGCCATATTGCAGAGGCTTTGTATTTGAAGTTGTGAGGACTACTTAATTGTCATTGTGAAGCGAGGTGAGATAGAATGTTAGTTCCGGCAATTTTATACAGAGAACAAATCCAAAAAGAATTTCAAAAATATTACTACACAACAGATATGATGTACGAGACAGGTTGCTTGGACAATTGGAGTCCAAACATAGTAGAAAATCCAGATGAACAAACATATCAATATGCAATTATAGGAAATGATAATAAGTTGATTGGCTTTCTTGCTTTCAGAATAGATTGGTATTGCTCGCGTGTTTATAATTTTGGTTTGATTTCATTCGACAGAGGAAATGCATTGATTGGAAGAGAAGTCTTTAAAAAATTAGATAAACTTGTTAATAGATTTCATAGAGTGGAGTGGAGAGCTGTTAGTGGTAATCCTGCTTGTAAAAGTTACGACAGTTTTATAGAAAAATATAATGGAAATAAGCACGTTCTTAAAGATGCAATTAGAGATAGAACTGGTAATTATCACGATGATATTATTTATGAGATTGTTAGGAGTGGAAGAGATGAAGAATAAAGAAAAGTTTGCAAAAGAGATTGTTGAGATTGTATGTGATGGAAGTGATGTTGCGGTTGATAAAGCGAATGGAAAACCAGTACATTGCGAAAATATCAGATGCCTTGACTGTATGTTTAATGAAAAAACATGCAGTACAGCACTAAAAGAATGGGCAGAATCCGAGTACATTGAAAAGCCAGTGATAAGCAAGAGGGATAGAGCGTTTTTGGAGTATATTGGCACAGGAATAAATTATATAACTAGGGATATGGATGGTGGTTTGTTCATTTATATCAGCAAACCAAATAAACTTATTGACTGTTGGAAAAGTAGTGGGTGTGAATCAGACAAAAGCTTAAAATTCTTTAAGTTGGATTTCCCAATGGTCAAATGGTCAGATGAAGAACCGTGGCTAATCGAAGATTTGAAGAAGTTGGAGGTAGTGGAAGATTATGAATAGTGTTATGCCCTTTGCAATTGGTTTTATATGCGGTCTTATATGCCTGGCACTCATACTGAGACGGGAAGAGAACAGGTGGCTTAAGAGAATGTATCGGAAAGCATACCGGGATGTGATGAAGATGATGGAAAAGGACGTAACTGCTTTTGAAGATAACTAGATACACGATGCTGGAATACATAGAAAGGATGGATGAGTTGAACAAACGAAAAGAACGTGAAGCCGTAAGGAAAGAAGCAAGTAAGATTATGCGGACCATGGAGATAGAAATGCTGGCAGAGAGGAAGCCGGATAAGAAAGCCTATGAATGATTTAAACGAAAACCTTATACCACGTCAGGAGGTGTGGCAATTGGACAAAAGCGTCCTGATTGAATATGCGGATATGAAAGAGGAAATCAAAGATTTAAGGAGAAGGATAGATGCCGGAAAAAGGGAACTGGATAAGCTGAGTAATATGATTGTTACGGATTCCGTTACCTGTGGTAAAAAAGGTAAGAAGCCGCTTCGGACGGTAAAGATTCAGGGAGTGCCGAGAGCTGCCATTACTCGCAGACAGAGTATTTTGGACAGGAATATCAAGCGGATGGAAGTACTGGAACTGGAGCTCCTGGAGCTGCAGGGACAGGCAGAAGCATATATTGAAAGCATTGAAAAGAGCGAACTTCGGATTATGTTCCGACTGTATTTCATAGATGATTTGTCTTATCCCAAAGTTGCTATGCAGATGAACCAGATGTTTCCGAAGAGGAAGATTAAGTATACGGATGAAAATATCAAGAAAAGAATTCAAAGATATTTTGAAAATGTCCCTCAATGTCCCGATAAAAAGGTGTAGTATGATATCATCGAAATGAAAAGATGGACATCCTCCTCGGGACTTCGTTTTTGGTTTCCTTCTTGATAATTTAACATGCATAACAAACAACAGAAGACATTCCTGCGGGAGTGTCTTTTTGTTGTATTCTGACGAAAAAAGTCGTATGATGTTAATAGAATGAGATTACAGTAGGAGAGAATACGTGGAAGAATTGAAAGAAATAATTAAGAGAAATAAGAAAGAGTTTGCAAAATGGGCAATAGTGGGATTCATAGGTATTCCTTTTGTTTCGTATTTACTTTCGGAAGTAAGAATTTTACCAGTATGTGGAAGTAATGACTGGGCAGGATTTTGGGGAAGTTATTTAGGAGCTATTTTGGGTGGAGGGATTACTTTATATGTAATGAAAAAAAGTTTGGATCAAGAAGACATACATAAGCAGGAAGAGGAAAAAACAAAGTATTTTGAAAATATAATAAGATTAGTTTCGGAATTAATAGGAAAGAGTAATTTATATGCATCAGAGTTGCAACATTATGTATATAAAGATGCTTATGCAAAAAGGATTCCATTCGATTCAAAAGAGTTTGCAAAAATGCTTTCGGATATTGAAATAAAGTTATGCGAATTGGAAATTATGTTGAAAGCGTATAGGAAATGTTATAAGGATATAGATATATTTTTGGCAGAAGTGGAGAAAATAAGGAAAGATATATTGGACTCAAGAAAAAATATAGATGTATATGATACTCGAAATAGTGAAAAAGTTGAATTAATAGACTATAGAGCAGAGGCTGTAGACTTAAAGGCCCAAGATATACATGAACATATAAAGAACTTGCAGAAGATTTTATTGAATGTCGTGGAAGCAAATCTTTAGATTAAAAAATGTAGCAGTTTAATACTATTACACAAATGGAAAGGTAGAGAATGAGAGAAAATAGAAATGCAATATATATAACTGTATGTATTGCGGTAGTATCTTTAACGATGGCAGCAGTGATTACATATTGTTCTACAATTAAAAATTTATTTCTGAATGCAGATTTTGTAGTAAACTGCCTTATTGGTATTTTTACAGGTGCGTTTTTGTCACTTATTGTTGCAATTATTAATTATAGAGTTGAAAGACAGCGATTGTTAACGGTAGAGGTTTCTTTCCTTAGTGGATTGATTTTAGAAATAATTCCAATATATTATTTGTTTCAAGGGGGTTACTCAAATTTAGAGTACGAGACAAGGATTATAGATAATATTTATCAGATTATGAATGCGCATATTCATTTAGAACCTAAGGAATTGCAATTTTTTCGCAAAGAATCCAAAATCGAGAAACAACTTGATTACATAATTGATATGTTGATTGAGTTGTTTTCGAAAATAGAAAGTTCCAAAAGAGCAATAGATAGATATGAGTTTCAGATGATCGAAGAAGATGAATTGCAAGACAATCTTCTGGAATTGTATATGTATTTAAGGGATTATAAAGGGCAAATATTTACAAACGCTTTAGGGGATGAAAGAGATAAGTTGTCAGAACTTGCAAAATTACAATTTTCGCATAAGCTGAAAACAAATTTTTAAGATATTTCTGAGCGAGATGAGAGGTGGTGACGTGACAAATGAAGAAACAAAGCAGAATTATGAGTTAGCCTACAAAGATTATCGTGCCGGCATGAAGTATAAAGAAATTGCCGATAAGTACGGTGTAACTATAAATACAGTTAAGTCATGGAAGACTAGATATAAGTGGTCTAAAGATGAGGAAAAGGTGTGCACACAAAATCAAAAAAGTGTGCACACAAAAAAAGAAGAGAAAAAAGAAGTAAAAGAAGTCTTTGTGGAAGAAGTTGATCAGGTAATGGAAAATCCTGATTTAACCGAGAAACAAAGGCTTTTTTGCATATATTATGTGCGCTGCTTTAATGCTACCAAAGCGTATCAGAAAGCATATGATTGTAGCTATGAGACAGCTATGGCAAATGGATATAAGATACTCAGAAATACTCAGATAAAAAATGAAATCCTACAACTCAAACAGAACCGTCTAAATCGTGAGTATTTTGCGAAAGAGGATGTGTTTCAAAAATATATGGATATTGCCTTTTCTGATATTACAGATTATGTCACATTCGGTACGGAAGAGGTGCCGGTTATGACAATGTATGGTCCTGCACAGATAAAAGATGAAAAAACTGGAAAGAAGAAAACACTTACCAAGGTTATAAATACAGTTAGATTCAAGGAGAGCACAAACATCGATGGAACACTGATATCTGAGGTGAAGCAAGGAAGAGATGGGGCGAGCATAAAACTTCTTGATAAGATGAAAGCACTTGATTGGCTTGCTGAGCATATGGATATGGCTACAGAAGAACAAAAGGTTCGTATTGCATCCATGAAAGCGAAAGCGCAGCTTAATGATGAAGATGAAATTGCAGATGATGGTTTCCTTGAAGCATTAAATGGCGCTGCAGGAGAGGACTGGTCGGATGAAGAAGGTTAGGCAGATTTTTAAATTTCAACCGTTCTCCGAGAAGCAGCGCAAGGTACTGAACTGGTGGTGTGATGCATCTCCGGTAAAGGACTACGATGGAATCATAGCAGATGGAGCTATCCGTTCTGGAAAAACCATTAGTATGTCACTTTCCTTTGTGATGTGGGCCATGACAAGGTTTAACGGTCAGAATTTCGCTATGTGTGGAAAAACCATTGGTTCTTTCAGACGAAACGTATTATTTGTGCTGAAGCTGATGCTGAGAAGTCGTGGCTACAAAGTAACAGACCACAGGTCTGATAACCTGGTAGTTATTACCAGAGGAGAAGTAGAAAACAATTTTTATATATTTGGTGGAAAAGATGAAAGCTCACAAGACCTCATCCAGGGAATTACCTTGGCAGGGGTCTTTTTTGATGAAGTTGCACTGATGCCAGAGTCATTTGTAAACCAGGCAACAGGACGATGCTCTGTAGATGGTTCGAAGTTCTGGTTCAACTGCAACCCGGACGGACCTTATCACTGGTTCAAGGTTAACTGGATAGATAAATCTATCGGATGTATTGGTAAGAAAAAAGTAGATGAATTAGAACAGAAAGCTAGGAAAGAGAACAAAGATTTAGGGCTTAAGAAAATCCTATATCTGCATTTCACAATGGACGACAACCTGAGCCTTTCTGAATCCGTGAAAGCCAGGTACAAGTCTTTATATACCGGTGTGTTTTTTCAAAGATACATTCTCGGTCTTTGGACAGTTGCAGAAGGCATTATCTACGATATGTTTTCACACACTCGGCATGTAGTAAAAGAGATACCGGTCCCTGAGATTGGGAAATATTACGTGAGTTGTGACTATGGTACGCAAAATGCTACCGTATTTCTTTTATGGAGCAAAGGAGCGGACGGAAAATGGTATTGCATCCGAGAGTACTATTATTCTGGCCGGGATGAAAGCGCGCAAAAGACAGATGATGAATATGCTGCTGATTTAGATAAGTTTTTAGATGGAATCAGACCATTGGCGGTTATTGTAGACCCGGCAGCAGCTTCCTTTATCGCACTCTTGAAAAAGAAAGGCTATAAGGTAAAGAGAGCAAAGAATGATGTTCTTGATGGAATCCGTTTTACCGGTATGGAGCTGAATAATGGCGAAATTATATTCCTTGCCTGTTGTGAGAATACCATCAAAGAATTTGCTTCTTACATTTGGGATGCGAAAGCTTGTGAAAGAGGAGAAGATAGACCAATCAAGCAACACGATCACGCGATGGATGCGGTCCGATATTTCTGCTATACGATTCTGTTTAAACGTGGTGGTGTAAAGATAAGTTGAGGTGATAAAAAGTGGAGTTAGAAGTTGCTGTTAAACTAATTGAAAAATACGTGCCTGGAAATACAGGTTTCATACAAAAAGCGAATACAGCTTATCGGTATTATAGAAAGAAAAATGACATTCTGTATGCGGAAAAGGAAGAGGAAAACGGTGAGAATCCTTTGAGAAATGCAGATAACAGAATTCCTAGTAATTTCTATAAATTACTGGTGAATCAAAAGGCTGCCTATATGTTTACGAGTCCCCCTCTTTTCGATGTTGGAAGCGAGGAATCAAACAGGGTAATTACAGAGGTGCTTGGTGATTCCTTTCGAAAAAAATGCAAGGCATTATGCGTGCAGGCGGCCAATTGTTCTGTTGGATGGCTGCATTATTGGAAGAATGAACAGAATAAGTTTAAGTATGCAGTAGTGGATGCCAGGCAGATCATACCAATATGGACGCGAAATTTGGAAAAGGAGCTTCTTGCTGTGTTAAGGGTTTATACCGACATAGATGAAGAAAGCGGAGATACCTATACGGTATACGAAATATGGACAGATAAAGAATGTAGTGCGTTCCGCAGAAAGCAGGACGAAGAATATATGTGCATTCAAGAGTATGTGAGATATACCATTGTGGATGTCGATACGCAGCTTGTGGATAATACCAACATATATCAACATGATTTTGGCGAAGTACCATTCATTTTCTTCAATAACAATGATGAAATGCAGAATGACCTAGAGGATATTAAACAATTAATTGATTCCTATGACAAAGTTTTTTCTGGATTTATCAATGATTTAGAAGATATTCAGGAGCTCATATTTATCCTTACCAATTATGGAGGCGAAGAAAGCAGCTCGCTGGAAATCCTGAGGGAAATGAAACATTCCAAGTTGTTGCAAGTGGACAGTGATGGTGCCGATGATAAATCTGGTGTTTCCACTCTGTCAATCGAGATACCAGTCGAAGCGAGAAAGGAATTTCTTACAATCGCCAGGAAAGCGATTTTTGAACAGGGGATGGGAATTGACCCGGATCCACAGAATTTTGGAAACAGCTCCGGTGTTGCGCTCCGGTATTTGTATTCCCTCTTGGAACTAAAAGCAGGAATGATGGAAACAGAGTTCGCTCCTTCGTTCAGCAGGCTTGTGAAAGCTATTCTTAGGTTTTACGGGAGAAAGACAGATACAGTTAAGCAGACATGGACAAGAACTTCCGTGAATAATGATACGGAACTGGCAGACATTGCTTCAAAGTCTCAGGGAGTTATTTCTAAGAAAACTATTGTGAGAAATCATCCTTGGGTAGAAAACCCAGAAGAGGAAATAAAGCTTTTGGAGGAAGAGGAAGCGCAGAATATGCCTAAGTTTGACAAGGTGCCTATAGAGGGTGATGATGATGAGTAAAGACTCTAGTCTGAGCAAAAATCAGAAATGGTGGGAAACCCGCATAGCAAATAATATCTGGAAAGAATACAACAACCTGGAATACAGAAATCGCGAATTACTGAATGTCTTTCAGACCGCCAGTAAGAATATAAGGGATGAACTGTATGAACTGGCCGAGAAATACAGTAAAGATGGTGTTTTATCGAGGGCAGATATGTACAGAGAAAAACATCTGCAGAAATTGGAACAAAAGTACCATGAAATGATAGAACAGCTCGGAAACGATACAGAAAAGCTGGCTACCAAGAATATGCAAGAGGCTTTCAAGAATGTAAATCAGATTACCGGAGAATCTATAAATGCAGAAGAATTTGCAACGCCAAACAAAAAGGTCATGAACGCTGCGCTCAAAGAGCCATGGAGGGGAAGCAATTTCTCTGCGCGATTATGGGGGTCGGAGGAAACCATAGGACAAATGCAAAAGCTGGAAAGAGCTTTGGATGCAGTACTTACATATGGATTGCAGACAGGGCAGTCTGTAACACAAATGGCTGTAAATCTCAACAATGTTATGGGAAAAGGCTTCAATGAGTCCCTAAGGCTGGTGCGAACAGAATCTATGCATTATATGAATCAGGCAGCACTTATGCGGTATAAGGACAGTGGCATTGATAAGGTGCAGATTATAGCGGCACTGGATGAAAGAACCTGTCCTGAGTGTGGAAAGTATCATGAGAAGATATATTCCATTGATAAATGCCCAGTGCTTCCGTTTCATCCAAATTGTAGATGTACGATAATACCGTATGTTGACAAAGTTGGAGGTGCTGCACTTGAGGATGGAGATTACTTAAGTAATAATCAGGCAATGGTCTCTAGAAAAGATATACATAATGGCTATTCGGTAAATAGGAAACTTATAAATTCTAAAGCGTATCATGATAAAATATATAAACTTCCGATATCAAAGAATACTAAAAGCGAGATTTATAAACAGTGCTGTAGGCTCCTAGAACATTGCGATGGTAAGCCGATGGAACATATGGTTGCCGTGGATTATAGAAGCGGAAAATTTATTGTCGATAACTATAATCGTGATGGAATGATTTTAAAAACATCCTTTAATGATGAGGAATATGATAAAATAGAGCAAAATAAAGGTACAATAATCTTAATACACAATCATTCACTAAATGTTCGACCTTCAGGGGGAGACATTATATCATTTGCAAAAAATGATAAAATTGCCATGTCATTGATAGCATGTCACGATGGGGATCTATATGCCATAATATCTGCCGAAAAAGTGGTTGAAGAAATTTACAATAAAGCATATAATGATTTTAGAAAAAACTTTGACGAAGATTCAGCCAAAGCTTTGGCAACAAAAATTTTGTATGACAAAAATAATAAAGAACATGGAAAACTATTTGATATGAGGAGATTGTGATGATGGATAGAAAAGAGTATTTGGTTCAGGACGATGCTGGATGTATCAAAGAAAGTGAATTTACGGAAGAAATGAAAAAAGCACTTGAGGAGTATGCGAAAGAAAACGATTAATGTCACCAGCCGTAATAGCCGGTGGCATTTTTTTGAGGAGAAAATAAATGAGTAAAATGGTGAAAATATCAGAAATACCACCAGGAAAAACATTTGATGATTATCCGGAAGACACACTTTTCGTTTTGGATGAGGGTGACGAGGATGACTGGAGTGATGTAGAAGATGATGAGGATTAATGCCATCAGTAAATAAATGCTGATGGTATTTCTATATTCAATTTAGGAGGCAATATCCATGAGTGATTTAAAAATTATCTGTACGTGTGGGAAAGAATTTTCTCCTACCAGTAAGATGTTGATAGAACATAAAGAATCGGGTGGTTTGATTGAACTGTATTACTTATGCCCGTATTGCAAAAACAGGCATCATGTGTGCTACATAAATGCGGAGGTTAAACATCTCCAGAAGCTGATAGACAAGGCGAGAGCACAAGACAATGCTGAGCTATGCAGATTGCTTTGTGAGAGAAAAAAGAAAGTAATGGACCAATTAAATAGCAGGCAATAGTTGTAAAGAAACATCGTTCAATACGAACGGTGTTTTATTTATACCCTTTTTTACTGGTTGCAGGGAATAAAGAACAACGATAAATCCCAACACCGAGAGAGTCGGAATACAAAATCTATGGAGGAATTAGGTATGGAATGGTTAGAAGCAATTTTAAAGAGCGCAAAGGTAACAGATGGGGTTCTGGATGTCGGTGCAGCAGTAGATGCAATTAAAAAGGAAATTCCAAACCATTTTGTTGCAAAGACGGATTACAACGCAAAGACGAAGGAGCTTCAGACTGCAAACGAAACAATTAAAACCCTGAAAAAAGACAATCAGGACAATGAGGCACTGCAGAGTACTATCAAGGAACATGAGACATTGATTTCTAATCTGCAGAAAGAAAATGCAGACATTAAGAAACAGTACGCACTGGAGGTTGCTTTGTCAGAAGCTGGTTGTTCTGATCCGGGTTATCTTATTTACAAGCATGGTGGGCTAGAAAAGT
The DNA here is from genome assembly GCA_905216215.1 of uncultured bacterium. Lineage (GTDB taxonomy): Bacteria > Bacillota > Clostridia > Lachnospirales > Lachnospiraceae > Allocoprococcus. Next base: position 23,341 of record CAJMSZ010000009.1, read on the forward strand.
TTACGTTTGATAAAGAAGGAAAGCCGGTAGACGCTCAGCAGGTTGCAAAAACCTACAAGGAAACACTTCCACATATCTTCCCAACAGGGCAAAAGAAGCAGGTATACAGTCCTGATGGAGGAACTGGTGGTGATGGTAGCGTCAATCCGTTTGCGAAAGAAACGTGGAATCTTACCAAACAGGGGCAGATGCTCCGTGACAATCCGGCTGAGGCGAAGGAGCTTGCGGCAGCAGTCGGAGTAACAATTTAACAAATTACATGTAGAAAGGTTAAAAAAGGTGAAAACATGGCAGGAACAACATTATCTGATGTGATTGTACCTCAGTTATTTACTCCATACGTAATCAACAGAACAATGGAGCAGTCTAATTTAGTAAACAGTGGAATTATTGTAAATAATTCCGAATTTGACACATTAGCTTCACAGGCTTCGCCACTGGTTAACATGCCATTTTTTGAGGACCTTACGGGCGAATCAGAGGCTGTGACAGAAGGAACAGACCTTACGGCAGCAGGTATTAGTTCCAAACAGGATGTGGCTGCAATTATCCGGAGAGCAAAAATGTGGAGTGCGACAGACTTATCAGCCGCACTTGCGGGAAAAGACCCGATGGAAGCGATTGCTTCACTGGTGGCTTCTTTCTGGGCAAGAGATATGCAGAAAGAACTGGTAGCAATCCTTGCGGGAATTTTTGGAAGTTATACAGATACAAGCGACACAGTTACACCATTAAAAGACAATATCCTTGATATTTCAGGTGGAAGTGGAGCGGCAGCAAAGTGGAGCGGAGCAGCATTTATCGATGCGGAACAGTTATTAGGAGATAATAAAACAGCGCTTACCGGTGTCATGATGCACAGTGCTACAGAAGCAGCTCTCAAAAAGCAGAACCTTATTGAAACCGTACAGCCATCCAACGATGTGGCATTTGGTCTGTATCAGGGAAAACGAGTAATTGTAGATGACGGATGCCCGGTAACGGGAAGCGGTTCTAGTCAGGTGTTCTCTACTTTCCTTTTTGGCCAGGGAGCCATTGCGCTTGGAAACGGAAGTCCGGTTGGTTTTGTTCCGACAGAGACAGACCGTGACAAGAAGAAAGGTTCAGGTATCGATTATCTGATTAACAGAAGAACTTCTATTCTGCATCCGCGCGGCATCCAGTTTACAGGTAAGAGTGTGGCGAATACGAAAACAGGACCGACGCGAGAAGAACTTAAGGATGCAAAGAACTGGAATCCGGTTTATGAACACAAGCAGATTCGAATTGTAGAGTTCAGGCATAAGCTTTAGGCTTGTGCCTTGCATCCAGGAGGGTAGCGTGGAAGAAAAAATAATAAACAGCTTGCTACTTCGGGAAGGAATGCCTAAAAGAGAGATTTTGGCGGATATGTTGGAAGATTGCAAACGTGACTTGCAGGACATGCTTCATGTAAAGGATTTGAACGAGTCACACACTTCCATTTTGAAGGAAATGGTTTTAATACGTGTCAATCATGATGGCATAGATGGAATATTCAGTGAAAGCAATGGTGGAGTATCCACAGCTTACTTGGATGATTTGCCAAAGTCATTGATTCGCAAGATTCGAAGCAAGCGGAAATTAAAGAGGTGATTTCATGTCGATTGCCAGAGATATGCACACTTTTATGTTGCAGAAGAAATCTATTTCAAGAGGTCCTTCCGGAGCAAAAAAGGAAGTATGGGATAACCGGGATGAAATTAGGGTAGCTATTTACAAAAGTGATGAGAAGATTATGGCTGCAAGTGAGAAATACAAGGATGCCACACATATTGGCCTTACTTACTGTAAGTCAATAGAGGCTGGCAAATATCGCTTGAAGCTTGGAGAACATTTGTATTATGTGCAAAAAAGCGATCCAAGTCATAGGCTCACGAACCTTATCTTGAAAGAGGTTGATGCGGATGTCTGATAATACAGCGTTTGAAAAAAGTGTGTTGGAAGCTATGGAACAGATTATTAGCCACACTGCAACAGCCATGGAAACAGCGTGTTTCGTAGTGGAAGCAGAGGCAAAGAAAAACTGTCCTGTAGACATGGGACAGTTAAGAGCTTCCATTACCAGCGAGGTTGAAGTCAATAAAAGCGGTATTACAGGGTATATAGGGAGTAATTTGGATTACGCGCCCTATGTGCATAATGGAACCGGTATTTATGCTTTAAATGGTTCGGGCAGAAAGACACCATGGGGATACGAGGCGAAAGCGGGTAAATATAAGGGCTTCCATTGGACGCATGGACAAAGACCAAACCAGTTTTTGGAGAATGCAAAGCTTTCAAAGAAAGATTCCGTAGAGCAGATATTAGGAGGACAGAATGGAAAATAGCTTAAAAGATTATATTGAAGCGAACATCCCGGAGCTCTCGGGACGTATGTACCCAGCAATGGTAGTTGCCCCGGAAGAAGGAATTAATGTTGCATATACCTTTACAGACATATCTGCAGACCATTTAAATCAAAGTCAACTTACGCTAAATGTCATATGTGACGATTATGATTCTGGAATGGAAATACATCGAAAGATACAAAGTATCCTTGCCATGGAAGAGGACGCTCCATTTGTGGTGTTTGGAAATGTGCGATTTCGTTCAAGATTGTCGTCAGGTGGTGGCAGGATTTACAACGAAGAAATTCAAAAATGGGAACTTAGTAAATATTACATCATTGATTGGAGGATGAAAAATGTCTAGTGAAAAAGATGAAATTATCTTAGGTGCTGGTGAGGTATATATGTATGCCTTTGATGGAGCGGAACTGCCAGAGAACAGCGCCATTGAAACGGATGTCCACAATGTGGGACATTGCAGTGGTGGTTTTACCGTAGACTACAAGCCTACTAAGTACGATGTGCAAAATCAGTACGAGAAGATTGTAAGATCGTTTATCACGAGAGAGGAAATCACAGCAAAGACGGGTATACTTACATGGAATCTGAAAAATCTTGAAATGCTTTCCACCGGAGAGTATAAGGAAGATAAGCAGAAGAAAACAAGGACCTTACTGTTTACTGGTAAAGGAAAATCCTTAAAAACAATTTTACTTCGTTTTGTGCATGAAAAAGAAAATGGAAAGAAGCTTCGTTTTACCATGATTGGACAGGGCGGCTCTGGATTTTCCATTGCGTTTGAATCGAAAGAGCTTACGATTGATGCAGAAATTAGTGCAATCAGTGTCTTGGATGGATTCCTGGCTAAATTCGAAGAAGAACTTACGGATGAAGAGGTAGCTGCTCTTACATCGGAATAAAAGCTAAGGCGGGGCGCAGTGTCCCGCCACTTAAGGAGGAATGAAATGCTGGATTTAGATAAATATATTCATAACAGTGTAGAGATGAAGATTCATGGTGCAATCATTCATGTGAAGCAGCCAAGCGTTTTGCTGATTGAAAAAATTGATAAAATTGAGGAAACGCAGACGAAAGATAACGTAAGAGAAAAGCGGCTGGAGATTGCCATGCTCATGCTTAATTACAACGAGGAAAAAATGGTATTTACTGTAGACGATTTAAAAGAAATGACGCAGGAAGCAGTTTCTAAAATCATTACAACAATAGCTTCGCTTAGGTATGAGGCAGAGACAGACCCAAACTAAGACTTCCCATTCCGGAGGGAGATATAGGAAAGGCGGTATGCGAGAAATATTTTCCGGTTGAAGAATGGGAAAAAGGATATCAATTAAAAACAGTGATTATTAAGAGAATAAGCGAGTATACAGGACTTAATTTTAACGAAGTGCTGAATCTCCCTTATTCTTATTTTTTACTGTTAAACAAGGAAAGCTGGGTAGACAGTTATATGCATTCTGAAAAGGGAATGGATGTTTTGAAGAACCTGTGGAGGTTGCAGCAGACGAAAGCAGATGAAAATGCGGTGAAAAAGTATGTGGGAGGTGAGCAGAAGTGTCAGCAGGAATAGAACTTGCGCCTTTGGTTACGAAGATAAAGGTTGATACAAAGCAATTTGAAAAGGATATGGAAAAGGCAGCTCAAAAAGGGAAGCAAGAAGCAGACAAAGTAGAGAAGAGTTTAGCTGGTGCAAGAAAAGCCGGAGAGAGCTTATCGAAAACAGGAAGCCTGCTCACCAAAGGTCTTACCGTGCCGATTGTAGGTCTTGGAACTGCCACTACTAAGATGGCGGTAGATTTTGAAAGTAGTTTTGCAAAAGTCAGCACTCTTCTGGATGATGGTGTAGTAGATTTTTCTGATTATAAAGACGCTTTAATTCAGGGCTCCAACGATACGAAGGTTGCTGTGGATGAATATTCAGAAGCTGTTTATCAGGCAATATCTGCCGGTGTGGACCAGCGAAAAGCTGTGGAATTTACAACGGATGCAATGAAGCTGGCGAAGGGCGGTTTTACCTCAGGAGCCAGTGCGGTGGATATTTTGACTACAGCGATTAATGGATACAACTTAAGTGCTTCGGATGCAACTAAACTTTCTGATATGCTGATTACTACACAGAATTTAGGTAAGACAACGGTAGATGAACTCAGCCAAAGCATGGGTAAAGTAATTCCTATTGCCAGTTCTGTGAATTTTGGTATGAACGAACTTTCTGCCAGTTATGCACAGCTTACAAAAAATGGTATTGCAACAGCAGAAGCAGGCACTTATCTAAAACAAATGCTTTCTGAGCTTGGAAAGACTGGAAGTATTGCAGATAAGGCTTTGAAAGAGCTTACAGGCAGTGGTTTTGCAGAGTTAAAACGTCAAGGGGTATCTACATCGGAAATACTGAACCTAATGAGTCAGTATGCAGAAAAGAACGGTAAAACATTAAAAGATATGTTTGGATCCGTGGAAGCCGGTTCTGCAGCGCTTGTTCTTGCAAAAGGAAGCGGAGTGGAGTATAACCAAATGCTTGATGCGATGAATCAGAGTGCAGGAGCTACACAGGCCGCCTTCGATAAGATGGATGCAACACCAGCTGAACAGCTTAAAGGTGCTTTAAATGAGCTAAGAAATGCAGGTATTAAATTTGGAGTATCGTTTTTGCCGATTTTAACAGATGTTACCAGTGCTATAGGAAAGGCAGCAGATAAGTTTGGTAATATGTCGGAAGAGGAGCGGAAACAAGTGATTCAAATGCTTGCGGTTACAGCAGCAATAGGACCTATGTTAAAAGCAACAGGAAACTGGATAGAGACTTACACGAAACTCGCTCCTGTGATTACCAAAGTAAGCACTGTACTTGGTCAGAGTGGCGGTGCGGGCCTTGTAGGAAACATGACACAGTTAGCCGGAATTTGTGCACCGCTTGCCATTGGAGCGGCTGCTGTGGGAACAAGCTTATATGCCATCCATGAGCACGGACAGCTTATGAATCGTACTGTTGTTGAGTCCTCGGATGAAATGTCTCTTATGGAAAAAGCTCTTGCAAAATTGCAGGGTGTTGAAGTGAAATCCAGAAAGGAACTGGAAAAATTAGGTGTGGTTCATAAGGAATTCTCTAAGGATATTAGCAAAGAATTTCAGAAATCTGTAGAAAAATCTACCGAGGAATTACAGAACTTCAGTGTTTTTCTGCGGGAAATAGGATTGGATGATGTGATCACCGAAGAGGAAAACGATGCATTTGAACAGAGAATTGCGGATATGTGCAATCAGGCAATCAGTACGATACAGAGTAAGAAAGACGAAAGCCAGAGCGCGCTTAGAGAGCTATTCGTGGCAGACGATGGGCTTATTGATGAAAGCGAGCAAAGAGTACTTGATATTTTATCGGAGTCTAGTGACAAGCAAATTAAGACAATTCAGTTATTGCAGGAGCGAATCTTGGACATTAAGCAAAATGCTCTGGATGAAGGACGGGCACTAAGTGAAGAGGAGATTGCGATAATTGAAGAGAAAACAGCCAGGATACGCCAAATTGAGCTGATGGCTGTGGGCGGGACTCAGGAAGAGATTTTGTATGCCAAGAAAGAATTTGCTGAAAGAGTTAAGACTATGGATGCGGAGAGCGCTTCCGAACTTTTGCAAGAAAAAGCAAAGACCAGAGATGAAGAAATTATTCAGATTAAAGCATCGTATGATACACAAATTGAACTTTTGAAGCAGAAAGCAGCAGAATGTACTGGAGCAGATAAAGCTGAATTGGAGAAACAAATTGCTAACTTGGAAGAAGACAGGCAAAAGAAAATTGATATTCAGAATAACCTTTACGAAGAGTATATGGATATTATCAAAGAAAAGAATCCGAATTTAGTAGACCTTATAGATAAGTATAATGGACAGATTCTCACAAATGCAGATAAAAAGAGTCAAGAGTTACTGTTCCAAATGATGGACAATTACGATGGTTTAAACCAGATTACAGAGAGTGGTTGCTATCAGATATACAATAAGACTGCAGGTATGTGGCAAAATATGAAAGTTGTAGTGGATGAGAATACCGGAGCAATTACCGGAATCTACAATGAGTCTGCAGGAACGTGTGCAGGATACACAGAACAGATGGCTGAAGATGCAAAGGAAATGGCAGATTCTCAGTCAAAATCTTACGAGCAAATCGGAGCTTCCCTCGGAATGTATGTGGATAAAGGAAAATGGATTGTAGATGCGAATGGTAATATCATTACTTCCATGGATGAGTTAAAGGCTCATACCGATGGAACAAGAACTGGAATTATCAACCTCAATGGCACACCGTATAATATCACTGTAAATAAGGATGGAACAATTTCCGCATTACGGCAAATCAGTGCAGAAGCGGATTATGCTGCAAGAAACAGAACTATTCGGATTGGAGTCGTAGGAAGCAATGTTTCCTCGGGGATTGCTTCAGCGGTACAGAATGCAGTGAGCGGTGCAAGACATTTCAATGGTTTGGATAACGTACCATACGATGGTTATAGGGCTGTACTTCATAAAGGAGAGCGTGTGCTGACCGCAGAAGAGAATAAAAATTATTCGATGGGAGCGAACAAGTCGGAGCAGATTCCGAAAACCTTGCGTGCTACTTTCCATATTGGAAAACAACAGGTGATGGATGCGATTGTACCGATTGTGGAAGATGCAATAACAGTAAATGCAGAGCTGGCAGAAAGAGGTGTATGATAGTGGAAGATTTGACGTATCAGGTTGGAATCCGAATCGGAGAATTTCATACATGGAAGGATTTCCAGATGTACCTAAATGAGGTGTATTTGGGGGAAACAGTACAAGAACGGTTTACTGCGGATGTTCCGGGATTAGGTACAATTGCATTTGATGATTTTCTGGATTTTCCAACGTACAAGCAAAGAACGCTCAGGTTCTCCTTTGATGTTATTGACAATGGTTTCCCCGGACACTATAGGATTAGCTCCAAAATCAAAAATGCATTCCAGGGAGAAAACAAGAAAATTATCTTAGATGAAGACTCTGATTATTACTGGTTCGGCCATGTTTCAGTAGATACGCATAAGAAAAATGCGGTTGCAAGTACAGTCATTGTTACTTGCACAGTAAATCCATATAAGATGAAAAACGAGTTGACTATAGTAAAATCTGTAATCAGTGGCGAAGCTCAAATTATCTGTAGTAATGAAGGAAAAAGTGTAGTTCCAACCATTATTGCTGACAGCGACTTTAGAGTAACATTTGAAGGAACATCTTACGTGGTAAAGGCTGGAACAACGTTGCATCCAGATATGTTATTCCAGTCAGGAAATAATATACTGGACTGCTATGGTAATGGAACTATTACATTTGAGTACCGGGAGGGGAGCTTATAATGTACAAGGTATATGTGGATGGAGAACTTCTGTATCATCCCAACATGGAGGAGGAACTATCATTAGGAAGAGCAAAAGTAAAAGTAGAATTAAACAAAGCCGGAAGCTTTGATTTTACGATTTATAAAACAAATAGAAATTATGCATCCCTTAAAAAGAAGAAATCCATCGTCACTGTCTACAACGAGGACAGGCGGTTATTTCGTGGCCGGGTGCTCAATGTAAAAAAAAGATTCTATAACCAATTGCAAGTGACCTGTGAAGGGGAGCTTGCTTTTTTATTGGATTCCACAGTGCGTCCTTACGAATTTAAAGGCAGCGTGGAGGAGCTTTTCCAGTTTTATATTAATTCTCACAATGCTCAGATGGATGAAGCGCGGAAATTTAAAGCCGGACGTTGCACTGTAACAGACCCGAACGATTACATAGTAAGAGCAAATACGGGTGTGAACGGATATCCTAAGACCTTGGACGAAATGAAAGAGAAGCTGGTTGAGAAACTGGGCGGTTATCTCTGGACCAGAGAAGAGCCGGATGGTATCTATATCGATTATCTGGAAGATTTTGAGACCATGAACAGTCAGACCGTAGAATTTGCCAAGAATCTCCTTGATTTTGAGGAAACCATAAAAGGGCAGGACATTGTGACTGCCATTATTCCGCTCGGCGCTAAACTCAAGGACGAAAACGGGGAAGAAATAGATGAACGTCTTACCATATCCTCGGTCAATGATGGAGTGGATTATGTATACAGCCCGGAGGCGGTGGAAAAGTATGGTTATATCTTTGAAACTGTTACCTGGGATGAAGTGACGCTTCCGGAAAACCTGCTCCGTAAAGGAAAGGAAGAGCTGCAGAATCACATCAACCTGACCCGTACTATAGAATTGCAGGCAGTAGACCTCCATAACATGAATCTGGACATCCAGAGCTTTGGGCTTGGCAATTACACGAAGGTAATTAGTAAGCCTCATGATTTTAATGAGATGCTGCTTACAAGGAAGCTGGATATTAATCTACTGGACCCGTCCGATGGAAGCCTGACTCTTGGTGATGAGAGAGTCACTTTTGTAGATAAACAGGTGGAGGCTTCCAACAAAATCAACCAGACCATTAAGACAGTGGAGAAGATTACCTCGGATTATGAAATCAATAAGGAAAAGGTAGAGAAGCGGATTGAAAGTATTGAAAATAAGCTGACGCTGGAGCTTGCAGCGAACAGTGGAACGTACCAGAAAATCGCATCTGATGGAACGGTGTCACCGGACTACACGAAAACTCCGCTTAGCCTGACTCCGGTTGTACGATTTAAGAATGTTGAGGTTAAGGACAACCTGCGCATCATCTGGAAGCGAAAAGTGGGAGTTGCCGAGGAATCCTTGGCAGATGGAGAAACTGTTACGAATGGTGTTCTGACGGTGAGAAACAACTTAAATGTGGATAGCGTGCGATATATTTGCTATGCAACTTATACGGTATCTGAAACCGAGAAATATGTAGCAAACGGATATCTGGACTTTGTAAGAGTCAGAGATGGCACGGAAGGAAGCAAGGGCGAGGATGCGATTATGCTCTACATAGATTCAAGCAACGGAACAACATTTAAAAACAGTGACGTAGCAACCATATTTACAGTGAGCATATATGTTGGAGGATTGGTTATTGATAATTCGGAAAAATTAAAAAAAGTATTTGGCGAACATGCACATTTGCAATGGCTTGTGAAAAAGCATGGAGATACAGAATTTACAGAGATACCAATGGACGATCCAAGGCTAAATGATAATGGTTTTTTGTTTACTATTACAGCAAAAGATATAAGGTTTAAAGCAGTGTTTAACTGTGAACTGGATATTTAGGAGGAATGAAAATGGCAATTAAGGCAGTAAATCAGATGGATGTAATCGACTTAACAGACGGGTATTCCGTCATTCTTACAAATGACAACTATACGTTTTTGGGGACAACAACTGCAGTGAACGGAACGCAAACAACAAGCACGAAAGTAATGGCACTTCGAGGTAACGAGCAAGTGCCTTGTAAGGTTGGAACAATTAGCTGCCCAACAGGAATCAGCGCAGTCAGTGACGGGAAGACACCAGAACCAACCATTACTATCACAGCTACTTCCGCGTTAACACAGAGCGGCACGATCACTATTCCAATTATTGTTGATGATGACATTACTATAAATAAAACATTTAGCTACTCCATTGCTTTTAGAGGAGCAACAGGAGCTAGTGGTACAAGCGTTACTGTAAGTTCAACTTCTGTAACATACCAGGTCGGTTCAAGCGGAACTACCAAGCCAACAGGAGAATGGAAAACTGAAGTGCCTACTGTAGGACAAGGACAGTTCTTATGGACTAAGACTGTTGTTAAGTACTCTGACGGCAAATCAACAGAAGCGTATTCAGTGTCTTATAAAGGCGTAAATGGAACAAACGGCTCAAACGGTACAAGTGTTACCATAAGTTCAACTTCCGTTACTTACCAGGTTAGTACAAGTGGCACTACTACTCCGACAGGAACATGGAGTACTACAGTGCCTAATGTGCCAAATGGACAGTATCTATGGACCAAGACTGTTGTTAAGTATTCAGATGGTAAGTCTACTGAATCATATTCTGTATCTTATAAAGGTACAAACGGTACGAATGGTACAAATGGTAAGGATGCTATTACAATGGCAATCACTTCAAGTGGTGGAACAATCTTCAAGAATACTGCCATTGCCACAATCTTAACTGCTCATGTCTACAAGGGCGGAGTTGAAGTGACTGGTTCCGCTCTATCTGCATTAGGAACTATCAAGTGGTATAAGGATGGTGGAACTACACCGGTAGCAACAGGAGCAACATACACAATCAGTGCTGGAGACGTTAATAATAAAGCTACTTTCAGTGCACAATTGGAGGGATAGTTGTGACAGTTAAAGCAAGTGCATCAATCACTTTGATAAGGGTAAATGATGGTGCTAAAGGAGAGAAAGGAAAAGATGCAGCCATTATCTCCAAAACAGAGCCATCGGACAAAACTTATCTATGGTGCGATACATCGGTATCGCCGCCAATGCTTAAACAATGGAACGGGGAAGAATGGGTTATTGTAAATGATAACGCAGAACAGATTACCCAGATTTACAAAGAGATTACCAACTCTATCACGCAGGCGAGCGAGAACATCCTCATGCAGGTTGGAGAGAAGACATACTCCAAGGAAGCTATGGACAGGCTTTTAAGTGATACGAATACCTCATTGGAACAGACAAAGGAATCCTTTAATTTTGAGTTTAATCGGTTCCAGACTGCACTTGATAATTTGTCAAATAGCTCAGATGCAAAATTTGAGGACATCAGCAAGTATATCCGATTTGTGAATGGAGAAATCCACATAGGAATTGTTGGCAATCCAATCATGCTGCGTCAGAGAAATGACCGCATTTCATTCTTGGAAAACAACGTGGAAGTGGCTTACATCAGCAACCGAACACTTTATTTTACTCATGCAGAGGTGCTGAAAGATTTGAAAATTGGACGTTTCTCATGGGTGGCTATGGATTCCGGATATCTTGCATTAAAACTTGTAGAATAGGGGGAATAAGATGCCTACTATTGGTGGAAATATCGGTATTCCGAGCGGTGGTTTTTATCTTGGTGTGGATTTTTATTACAGTCAGAGCACTGAGGGGAATTGCTCCACAATTACGAGTATCGTGTCAAAAGTAACAAAAAATAAGAGTACATATAAACCATATAATCTAAATGGAAAATCAGCAACTCTGGTGGTGCAGTATCAGGACGATTCTGGAAGCTGGATTACTGCGGCAAGCTTATCAGACAGCTCCGGGTATGATATGCGGAATACCTCCACAATTACACTGGTATCCGGGTCAAACATTAAGATACCTCACAGGGCTGATGGAAAACAGAAAATACGGATTCAGGCAACCGTAAATGGTAAGTTGTCCAATTATTATCCAAATGGTACAATATCTGGCTATGTGGATTTGACAGACATTCCGAGAGCTACGACTCCATCTTTAAGTCCTAGTAATGTAGAAATGGGAAAAAGTATTGCCATAAGTCTGCCAAGGGCGGTAAGTTCCTTTACTCACACGCTGTATCATGATTTTTTTGCAAACGAATGGACAAAGTTTGCAGAAAATGTTGGTACACAGGCAACTCTTGCTGTTCCGACCAGTTGGGCTTCGAAGGTGCCTGACGCTGCATCTGGATATGGACGGATAAGGTGTTTGACTTACAGTGGCAGTACGTTCATCGGGGAGAAGATAGTGGATTTTACCGCAACTGTACCAGAAAGTATGGTACCGGTAGTGAATACCATCACCATAACGGAAGCGGTGAAAGGTCTTGCCTCTAAGTTTGGGGCATTTATCCAGAGTAAGAGTCAGCTCCGGGTAGTGAGTTCTGCCAGTGGGGTAAGCGGCAGTACCATCAAGTCCTATTCTGTTGAAGTACTTGGTGTGTCTTATACCGGGCAGGACATCACAACTTATGCAATTGGACAGTCTGGAAGCGTGGATGTTATTGTGACTGCCACGGACAGTAGAGGAAGAAAGGGAAGCAAGACAGCTAAGATTACAGTGGTGGAATACTTTACACCTACCATCAATTCGTTCAACGCTTTCCGTTCGGATGCATCCGGCAATGAGAAAAACGGCAGTAAGACCTTGAGGTGTGTGTATGACTTTAAAATTGCTCCATGCGGGAACAAGAACAGCAAGAGCTATAAGATTGAGTACAGGAAAGTCAAAGACTCTACTTGGACAACGCTTACGAGTGGAGCTGTATACTCAGCAAGCAGTAGTTTCTCAAAGGATAATGTGGTGCAACTGGAATACGCTTACGAAGTACGACTTACTGTGACAGATTACTTTGACGCTCCTGCCACTTATATAGTTAAAGTAGGAGCGGAAGTTGTTCCGATTGCGGTATATCCAAGTGGAAAAGGAATCGGATTTGGAGGATATCCGACAGAAGAAGCGTTCCAGGTATTTATGTCTGCACAGTTTTACAAGACCCTCACTCTGATGGACGTGGACGGGAATGGAACAAACATTAATTTAGTCGATAGATTAACGCAGATAAATAACAATTTAACTGTAAAAGAATATGCTTCCAGTGATTTTAACTTTAACTCATTTTATGAAATCATGGAATTCCAATGTTATAGGCTTGGAAGGATGATGTTTTTGAACATGGAACTGTATGTTAAATCCGGTACGATTGTCGCCACTAACACTGTGTATAGCTTTAACTATAAAACCATTCCAAGTGAAATAAAACCAAAGAGAAATACCCTATTACAGGGTTATTGTTGTGATGGTGATTTCGGGAATGCCACGCAAATTAGCGCATATATAAATAAAGATAATGGATATATACAGTACTCAACTCCGGTTAGTAAATCATACTTCATAGTTCAAGGCTTTTGGCTTCTTAATTCTTAATCTATGGTTTTTGTATATCTTATAGTGATAAATTTCACCCAGTTATCATTCCATCCGCTATCTGCATATAAATAAAAACTTGTCTTATCAACAGCAACAGACCAATTATTTCCACTTCCAACTTTTCCGTAATACATGTTGGATACAATTGGAACGGAATAGCCATTGGAAAATGCTTGCATATACGAGTTAGACAGGTCAATCCATATGTTGTCTACGTTGGATATACTGTGTGGCTTACTTATTACTGTATTAGATAAGATAGTATCAAATTTAAATGTTTTTGTATAAATCGGTTTTCCTAGAAACCGTTCGTGCGTTTTTGTTTCTTCGCTTGACATGAAAATGAAATTACTATCTATTTCATTTAATCTATTTAACAAATTAATGTTTGTCTTATAAAGAAAGGAAGCATGCATATGGAAATCAGAGCAAGACCATGAGGTCTTCTTTTTTTACGCAAAAAACGGAAAGGAGAGAAGAAGTGACAAACTTATTGTTGCAAACATATACTATAGCACTCCCAATCCTACTCGGATATATCGTGTGGCTTTTGCAGGAGCAGAAGAAAAGGCAGGTGTTGGACGCAAAGGCGCGCGACGAACGGATTGCGGAAGAGTACAAAAAAAGAGATGCCAACAGCGAGGGAACAATGCTGTTATTAAGAGTCCAGCTTATCGAGTACCATGATAAATACATGGCATTCGGCAGCATCCCATCCTATGCTTACGAAAACTTCTGTGAAATGTACGAGGCATATCATAATCTTGGTGGGAATGGGATGATAACAAAAATGAAACAGGAAATAGAAGAATTGCATTTAAGAAAGAAAGGGGATTAATCATGGAACAGATTATTAATTACGTGAAACCAGAATTAGTAGTGGTGGCAATTGTGCTGTATTTTCTCGGTACCGCCATCAAAAAATCGGAGTCAATCAAAGACAAGTACATCCCGCTCCTGCTTGGAGTAGCCGGGATTTTGATTTGCGGTATCTACGTGGTAGCTACCTGCAGCCTGTCTGGGACGCAGGACATTGCCATGGCGCTATTCACCGCGATTGTACAAGGCATCTTGGTGGCAGGTTTAAGTACATACGTAAATGAGATTATCAAGCAATTAAATAAGGCAGAGTAACAGGGAGGTCGAGTAATCGTCCTCTTTTTTTATTAATGTGCAAAGAAAGGAGTATTATATGTCAGTATACAATGTACACGGAGGTCATTCATTAGTATGTCGAGGAGCATCTGGTTATTTAGACGAGGTAAACGAGGACAGAAAAGTTAAAAATAAAGTAATTGCCCTTTTAGAAGCAGAAGGGCATACGGTTTATGATTGCACTGACAACGATAGCAGAACGCAAGGTGGCAACCTATCTAACATCGTCAAGGAATGCAATAAACATTATGTTAATTTAGATATTTCCATCCACTTAAATGCTGGTGGTGGAACTGGATGTGAGGTCGAAAATTACGATTCACGTACAAAGGCAGTTTCTGACAGAATCTGTGCAAATATTTCCGCAGCTCTTGGTATCCGCAATCGTGGAACCAAGTATATGCCGGGATTATATGTGCTTCGGAAAACAAAGAGTCTCGCCATTCTGGTAGAATGTTGCTTTGTGGATAACCAGACGGATTATGCAGCATGGGATGCAGATAAATGCGCAAAGGCTATTGCAGAAGGAATTCTGGGAAGAAGTATCACCGGGACCGACAGTGCAGTAAGTCCTGCCCCAACACCGGCACCGGCTCCATCGACCAACAGTGGAAAGATTAACGTGGCGCATCAGGCGTTGGCAAAGACCAAAGGATGGATGGGAGAGGTTGTGAATTATAACAATAATGATTCCAACGGATACTCTGGCTGGTTTGGCTATCCAATGCTGGCATTCCGCGCAAAGACCAAAGGCAATGCTTCTGAGGTAGGCTATCTGGAATACAGAGCCCATAAAAAAGGCGGTGGATACTTTGGATGGAGAAGAGACTACGAAAAGGATTCAGCCGGAGATACCTTTGCAGGTGACGGAGTCTCAGAGATTGACGGTATCCAGATGCGCATCGTTGGAGTATCAGGCAGACATGTGCGGTACCGGGCTCATGTGATTAGTAAAGGCTGGCTTGATTGGATTACAGATTATGGTGACGGTAACGATGGATACGCAGGATGGTTCGGCTATGCCATTGATGCCGTGCAGGTGGAGATTATTTAAGGGTCTCTCTAAGAGTCTCTATGGGTCTGTCTTGTACTAAATCGCCAACTCCGTTTGGAGCCGATAAAACCATGACTGCTGTGCTTTCGGGAGAAGCGGATATTGGATTCATGGGAAGTGAAGCCTCTATTTATACCTATCAGCAGGGTGCGAATGACGTTGTGGTTAATTTTGCCCAGCTTACCCAGCGTGCAGGGAACTTCCTGGTAGCCCGAGAGGAAATGCCTGAATTTACATGGGATGATTTAAAAGGAAAAGAAGTGCTTGGTGGTAGAAAAGGTGGTATGCCGGAAATGGTTTTTGAATACATTCTGACTCAAAATGGAATCGACCCGGAAAAGGATGTATCCATTGACCAGAGCATTGATTTTGGATCTACTGCGGCTGCATTTTCCGGTGGAAAGGGAGATTACACGGTTGAATTTGAACCGGGTGCAACTACCCTTGAATTAGAAAAAGAAGGATACGTGGTTGCTTCCTTGGGAGTGGATTCTGGTTATGTTCCATATACCGCTTATTGTGCGAAGGAGAGTTATCTGGATAAAAACGAAGAGGTGGTTCAGAAATTTACCAATGCCCTTCAAAAAGGAATGGATTTCGTACAGACACATACACCGGAAGAAATAGCAGATGTGATTGCACCGCAGTTTAAAGAAACAGATAAGGAGACTTTGACTACCATAGTAGCACGTTATTATGAGCAGGATACCTGGAAAGGAAATCTGATTTTTGAAGAAGACAGTTTTGCGTTATTACAGGATATCCTGGAAAATGCAGGTGAACTTCAGAAACGAGTTCCTTATAAGGAACTTGTTACCACAAAGTATGCAAAAGAAGCTTTAGAATAAAAAAGAAAATAAAAGGGAGTGCCATACCGTGGGGGGAATAGTTGCGGCAAGGCACTCCTTTTTCGAATATCCGATTCTATGATGGAGGAATCGGGGTAGGATAATGGTTGTTAAAACATGCACGGCAAAGTGGAAGATGATAGGTCATTTCATCCAAATCTTCCAATTTTAGGTAACCAAGAGAATCGGCTCCAATTTGTCTGCAGATTTCATCGCAGGAATGGGAGCTTGCAATCAGCTGGTCTCCGTTTGGAATATCTGTTCCGTAATAGCACGGATAAAGGAAAGGAGGGGAGCTGATTCGAACATGAACCTCAAGGGCACCTGCTTTTTTCAGCATGTGAATTAAATTTGCGATTGTTGTTCCGCGCACGATAGAATCATCAATCAGCACCAATTTCTTTCCTTTTACTACACTTTCCAGTACACTCAGCTTTAAGTGTACTGCACTTTGACGTTCTTTCTGAGTTGGCTTGATAAAGGTACGTCCGATGTAACTGTTTTTCTGGAAAGCCAGTCCGAAAGGAATACCGGAAGCCTGTGCATAACCCATAGCTGCTGCCAGACCAGAGTCGGGAACTCCTGTAACCAGATCTGCCTCGACCGGATAGGACTTTGCAAGCGCTTTTCCGGCACGGATTCGTGCATCATATACACTGACTCCGTCAAGAGTAGAATCCAGTCTTGCAAAATAAATATATTCAAAAATACAATGAGCCCGTTTCCCCTGACAGAGGTCATAATTGGAATGAATGCCCTCTTTTGTGATAGTAATAACCTCACCAGGCTGTATATCGCGGATAAATTCTGCATCAATGGCCTTTAAAGCACAGTCCTCAGAGGCGAGAATGTAACTGTCCTTTAATCTACCAAGGCAGAGAGGCTTGAGACCCAGTGGGTCGCGCACTCCAATAAGTTTCTGAGGACTCATAATCAAAAGAGCATAACCTCCTGAAAGTCCAGGGGCAGTCCTGAAAACAGCCTCTTCGATACTGGAGGTTTTTGTCCGCTCTTTTGCAATCTGGTATGCAATGACTTCCGAGTCTGTAGTGGTATGGAAAATAGCACCTGTATTTTGCAACTGCTCCCTAAGTACGTCTGTATTGGTCAGATTTCCATTGTGTACCAGTGCAAGGGTTCCTTTTAAATAGTTGAGAACCAGAGGCTGTGCATTTTCTTTGCAGCTTCCTCCGGTAGTGGAATAGCGAACGTGTCCGATTCCGATATCTCCATGGAGGGAAAGGAGGGTATCGGGACGGAACACTTCGCTTACCAGGCCCATGTCCTTGTGATAAGAAATATTCCCTTTTGGACCATTGGTGTCACAGACTGCAATTCCAGCAGACTCCTGACCTCGGTGCTGAAGAGCACTGAGACCATAATAAATATATTTGGATACATCCGTCTGTTCCGAGTGCAGCATCCCAAAGACACCACACTCTTCTTTTAATTTGTCATCGGTAAGCATCATTTTTCTCCCTTGTTCATCTGATTTATACAGAGAACAGAAGCTGTTCATAAGCAGGATATGGAAGAAGTTCATCTGGCAGTAAGGTTTCGGCTTCGTCTGCTACTTTACGGATTTCGTCCATATCTGGAAGAATCGTGTCATGGTAGAATCTTGCTGTTTCCAGAGGTTCTTCCATCTTTTCGGCAATCAGAGTATCTTCTTTCAGCTTTTCTGTCAGAGTATACAGTTCATCATAGGCCAGAGAAAGCTTCGTCAAAAGACTGGTTTCTGCTTTGCACGGAAGGGCTGCTACGCTTTGCTTTCCTTTAATAGAAGTAACAAGCTGGTCTGTGTATTTCATCAGAGATGAAAGAAACTGACACTCTACCATATCGCGGAGGGTCTTTGCTTCAATATGAAGAGTCTTGCTGTAGTTTTCCAGAAGAATTTCATATCTGGAGTAAATTTCCGATTCTGTGAAAATATGATGAGAAATAAATAAATCAATATTTTTTTTGTTGATGAAAGCAGGCAGGGCATCTGGTGTGGACTTCAGGTTGTAGAGACCACGTCTCTGAGCTTCATCCAGCCATTCATCTGTGTATCCGTTTCCGTTAAAGATTACTTTTTTATGTTTTAAAATACTGCGTTTTAATAATTCATGGATTGCTGTTTCCATCTGGTCTTCCGGAGTATCTTTCAGTTCTTCGTAGAACTGGCGGAGCGCTTCTGCAACAGATGTATTTAATACTACGTTTGGTCCTGCTACAGAGATCGCAGAGCCCAGCATACGGAATTCGAATTTATTTCCGGTAAATGCAAATGGAGAAGTACGGTTTCTGTCAGTCGTATCCTTGAAGAAATGCGGAAGTACGGTTGCACCGGTTTCCATCTGAACTTTCTTCTGCTTTCCAAAGAAGGTGTCATTTTCAATGGAATCTAAAATAGCAGTCAGCTCTTCGCCAAGGAAAATGGATACGACAGCAGGAGGTGCCTCATTTGCACCGAGTCTGTGGTCATTTCCCGCGCTTGCTACGGAAATACGCATCAAATCTGCATATTCATCCACTGCTTTAATCACAGCCATCAAAAAGACAAGGAACTGTGTATTCTCAGCAGGGGTACGTCCTGGTTCCAGCAGGTTTTTCTTCGTACTGGTAATCATGGACCAGTTGTTGTGTTTACCGGAACCATTGATGCCATCAAATGGCTTCTCATGAAGCAGGCATACCATATTGTGTTTGTCTGCCACCTTTTTCATAACTTCCATTGTAAGCTGGTTGTGGTCTACTGCCACATTTGCCGTATCGAAGATTGGAGCAAGCTCATGCTGTGCAGGTGCAACTTCATTATGTTTTGTTTTTGCAGGAATGCCAAGCTTCCATAATTCTTCGTCCAAATCATGCATATAGGAAGAAACGCGAGGTGTCAGAGCACCGAAATAATGGTCTTCCATTTCCTGTCCTTTTGGAGGCATGGTACCGAGAAGAGTTCTTCCGGTGAAAATCAAATCCTTTCTCTTTAAATACAAATCCTTATCGACCAGAAAGTATTCCTGTTCCGGTCCGACTGTGGTAGATACACCGGTAACATCTGTCTGGCCAAGAAGATGAAGAATCTTGGTGGCCTCTTTACTTAATGTTTCCATAGAACGGAGGAGAGGAGTTTTCTTATCCAAAGCCTGACCACTGTAAGAACAGAAAGCAGTTGGAATATATAAAGTTCCGTCCTTAATAAAAGCCGGAGAAGTTGGGTCCCACGCTGTGTAACCTCTTGCTTCAAATGTGGCACGTAAGCCTCCCGATGGAAAACTGGAAGCATCCGGTTCGCCCTTTACCAGTTCCTTTCCAGAAAAGTCCATGATAATCTGTCCATCGTCAACAGGAGTAATAAAACTGTCGTGCTTTTCGGCTGTGAAACCAGTCATTGGCTGGAACCAATGGGTGAAATGAGTTGCACCATTTTCAACAGCCCATTCCTTCATGGCAACTGCTACAGCATTGGCTACATCCAACTCCAGATGAGTATTGTTTTCAATCGTTTTTCTTAAAGCCTTGTAAATGTCTTTTGGGAGTTTTGCACGCATAACGTGATCGTTAAACACCAGGCTTCCATATAATGCAGGGATATCTTTTGACATAAACATACGCTCCTTTCTCATGCTCCATAGAATATAGAATGTAGATGCGTCGGAACCCCTCGCCCTTCTTGGCAATGTTCGGGTCAGCATCAAAAAAAGGGCACTTTGGATAAAGAATATCCAAAGCACCCTTGCTTTATGTTTTGTAGTATACACGTATTTTTTTATTTGTCAAGAGAAAAAATTTAATATAAAAAATTAAAAAATACTTTCCAAAACTACTTTACAAAAGTGTCAGAATCGTATATTATATTTCAGATAAATGGTAAATGAAAGAAAACGAATGACGAGGGTGTCAGACAGCCTGCGAGAGCGGGTCTGTTTGACACCCTTTTTTTGTGCGTGTGCACAAGTGTTATTCTATGTAATCATAATGATGGAGGAATGAATCATGGTAAAATATGTTTTTGTCACTGGAGGCGTAGTGTCAGGTCTTGGAAAGGGAATTACAGCGGCTTCTTTAGGAAGACTTCTGAAAGCGCGCGGGTATCGTGTAACTATGCAAAAGTTTGATCCCTATATTAATGTCGACCCGGGAACAATGAATCCGATTCAGCATGGGGAAGTTTTCGTGACAGACGATGGAACAGAGACAGATTTGGATTTGGGACACTATGAGCGTTTCATTAATGAAAGTCTGGATGCCAATTCTAATGTGACCACAGGCAAAATATACTGGTCTGTATTAAATAAAGAACGTCATGGAGATTACGGTGGAGGAACTGTTCAGGTCATCCCGCATATTACCAATGAAATTAAGAGCAGATTCTATAAAGGAAAGCCGGATGAAGATACCATTTCTATTATAGAGGTAGGCGGGACAGTAGGAGATATTGAGAGCCAGCCCTTCTTGGAAGCCATTCGTCAGTTCCAGGCTGAGATTGGACGGGAAAATGCGATTATGATTCAAGTAACATTGATTCCTTATCTGAAAGCGTCCGGAGAAATGAAGACAAAGCCTACCCAGATGAGTGTGAAACAGCTTCAGAGTATGGGAATCTGGCCGGATATTCTAGTGTGTCGCTCCGATTATCCGATTGATGACCGGATGCGTGCGAAGATTGCATTGTTTTGTAATGTGAAAAAGGAACATGTATTACAGAATCTTGATGCACCTTCTTTGTATGAAGTTCCACTTATGCTGGAGAAGGAACACCTGGCGCAGGCAGTCTGTGAATGCCTGAATCTTCCGTGCCCTGAGCCAGATCTAACCGAGTGGGAGGAGCTGGCAGAAGACCTTCATCATCCGGAAAAAGAAGTGACAGTAGCAATTGTAGGAAAGTACGTAGCCCTTCATGATGCGTACTTAAGTGTTGTAGAAGCTTTGAAGCATGGCGGTATTGCCAATAAGACCAGTGTGAATATTAAATGGATTGATTCAGAAGATTTAAATGCGGGAAATGCAGAAGAATATCTTGGAGATGTACAAGGCATTCTTGTTCCGGGTGGGTTTGGCCAGAGAGGAACAGAAGGAAAGATTACTGCAATTACTTATGCCCGAACCCATCAGGTTCCGTATCTGGGTCTTTGCCTTGGTATGCAGCTTGCCATTGTAGAATTTGCCCGAAATGTACTGGGTCTTACCAAAGCAGCTAGTATTGAGTTGGAACCGGATACACCGGACCCGGTTATTGCTTTGATGCCAGAACAGGATGGAATCGAAGATATCGGTGGTACTTTAAGACTTGGTGCCTATCCGTGTGTATTAGAAAAAGGAAGTCTGGCGGCGTCCTTATATGGAGAATGTGAAATATCAGAAAGACACAGACATCGTTATGAAGTCAATAATGCTTATCGTGAAGCTCTGAAGAGCAAGGGAATGTGTCTTTCCGGTCTTTCCCCGGACGGAAGAATTGTGGAAATGATTGAACTCCCGGAACATCCATTTTTTGTTGCCACACAGGCTCATCCAGAATTTAAATCAAGACCAGATAAAGCCCACCCATTATTTAAGGGATTTATTGCTGCGGCTGCTGAAAGGAAAGAACGCTTATGAAACAGACAGAAAACCAACAGATAAAACAACAAGGATTATACGATAAAAGCTTTGAACATGATAACTGTGGAATTGGCGCAGTGGTCAATGTTAATGGAAAGAAAGAGCATCGTCTTGTAAATGATGCCCTTAAGATTGTAGAGAATCTGGAACACAGAGCCGGAAAAGATGCGGAAGGAAAGACAGGTGACGGAGTTGGAATTTTGACCCAGATTCCTCATTGTTTTTTCAAAAAAGAATGTGAAAAGCTGGGAATCCGCATTGGAGAAGAAAGGGAGTATGGAGTAGGAATGTTCTTTTTTCCACAGAATGAGTTAAAACGAAGTCGTGCAAAGAAGATGTTCGAGATTATTGTGGAAAAAGAAGGCATGCATTTTCTTGGGTGGCGAGATGTGCCTACAAATCCGGAAGTGCTGGGAGAACGAGCCAGAGCCTGTATGCCGGTAATTTGTCAGGGATTTGTGGAAAAACCCGATGGAGTAGATAAGGGACTGGCGTTTGACAGGAAACTTTACGTGGTAAGACGTGTATTTGAACAGAGTAATGACCATACTTACGTGCCATCCTTATCCAGCAGAACCATCGTTTATAAGGGAATGTTTCTGGTTCACCAGCTTCGCACCTTCTTTCTGGATTTGCAGAATGAAGCATATGAATCGGCTATTGCCATGGTACATTCTCGTTTCTCAACGAACACCAATCCAAGTTGGGAGCGTGCCCATCCAAACCGTTTTTTGGTGCATAATGGTGAAATCAATACCATTAAGGGAAATGCGGATAAGATGCTTGCACGTGAGGAAACCATGCATTCCAGTGTGCTGAGTGCGGATGACATGACAAAGATTCTTCCGGTAGTAGATACGCAGGGTTCTGATTCGGCAATGCTTGATAACACCTTAGAATTTCTGGCTATGGGAGGCATGGAACTTCCACTTGCTGCAATGGCAATGATTCCGGAGCCGTGGACACATAACGATACCATTTCCCAGGAGGGAAGAGATTTCTATCAATACTATGCCACCATGATGGAACCGTGGGATGGACCGGCCTCTATTCTGTTTTCTGATGGAGATGTGATGGGAGCTATCCTGGACAGGAATGGACTCCGTCCATCCAGATATTATGTCATGGATGATGACCGTCTGATTTTGTCTTCTGAAGTGGGTGTTTTGGAACTGGATGAAGCACATATTCTGAAGAAAGAAAGACTTCACCCTGGAAAAATGCTTTTGATTGATACTGTGAGGAAAAAAATTCTTCTGGATGAGGAATTGAAAGAGCATTATGCGCAGAAGGAGCCATATGGAGAGTGGCTGGATAGCAATCTTCTCACACTGGGCGAAATCAAGATTCCAAATGAAAAGATTCCATCCTTTACAAGAGAACGGCTTATGCGGCTTCAAAAAGCCTTTGGATATTCTTATGAAGAATACAGGGATGGCATCTGTTCCATGGCATTAAATGGAACGGAGCAGATTGGAGCTATGGGGGTGGATACACCGATTGCGGTGCTGTCCAAAGAATATCAGCCTTTGTTTTACTATTTTAAACAATTGTTTGCTCAGGTAACCAATCCACCGATTGATGCAGTCCGTGAGAAGATCGTCACCTCTACAACCGTATATGTAGGGAAGAACGGAAATCTTCTGGAAGAAAAACCGGAGAACTGTCAGGTGCTGAAAATCAACAATCCGATTCTGACAGATTTGGATTTGCTGAAGATGAAAACCCTTAAGAAAGAAGGATTTCAGGTAGCGCAGGTGTCGATTACCTTTTATAAGAGTACACCGATTGAACGTGTTCTTGACCATCTGTTTGTAGAAGTAGATAAAGCCTACAAAGAGGGCGCAAACATCGTGATTTTATCAGATCGTGATGTGGACGAAAACAGAGTGGCACTTCCCTCTTTACTGGCAGTTGCTGCGGTACATAAGCACTTGGTACAGACGAAGAAGTGTACGGCAATGTCACTGATTCTGGAGTCTGGAGAGCCAAGAGAGGTACACCATTTTGCAACCTTACTGGGATATGGAGCAAGTGCTGTGAATCCGTATCTGGCTCACGCTACCATTGCAGAGCTGGTGGAGGATGGTTTGTTGAATAAGGATTACTATGCTGCGGTAGATGATTATGACCATGCGATTATGCAGGGAATCGTAAAGATCGCCTCCAAGATGGGAATTTCCACCATTCAGTCTTATCAGGGAAGTAAGATATTCGAGGCAATTGGTATTTCACAGGAAGTCATCGATAAATATTTTACCGGAACTGTGAGCAGGATTGGCGGCATTACCTTAGAAGATATAGCCAGACAGACGGATGCACAGCATTCCAAAGCCTTTGATCCTTTGGGTTTGGAGGCAGATTTGACGATGACTGCTCTTGGGAGGCATAAGATGCGTGCACAGGGGGAGGAACACAGGTATAATCCAAGAACCATTCATTTATTACAGCAGTCTACCCGGGAAGGCGATTATGAGAAATTTGTGGCTTATACAAAACTAATTGACGGAGAGGAGACTGGGTATCTGCGTTCTCTGATGGAATTTAATTATCCAGAAACAGGTGTGCCTCTGGATGAAGTAGAAAGTGAGGCTTCCATTGTAAGAAGATTTAAGACAGGAGCCATGTCTTATGGTTCCATTTCCGAGGAAGCACATGAAGCGCTGGCGATTGCAATGAATCATTTACATGGGAAGTCCAACAGTGGAGAAGGCGGAGAGAGTGATGAACGTCTGCTCTCAGCAGGTACCAGACATGACAGAAGTTCTGCAATCAAGCAGGTGGCAAGTGGCCGATTTGGAGTCACCAGTCGCTATTTAACCAGCGCAAGGGAAATACAGATTAAAATGGCACAGGGAGCAAAACCGGGAGAAGGTGGACATCTGCCGGCCAAAAAGGTGTATCCATGGATTGCAAAGACCAGACATTCTACACCGGGTGTCAGCCTGATTTCCCCACCCCCTCATCATGATATTTATTCGATTGAAGATTTGGCACAGCTAATCTATGATTTGAAAAATGCAAATAAATATGCCCGCATTTCTGTAAAGCTTGTTTCTGAGGCAGGAGTTGGAACGGTTGCTGCCGGTGTGGCAAAGGCAGGTGCTCAGGTTATTTTGGTATCTGGATACGACGGAGGAACGGGAGCAGCTCCAATCAGTTCCATTCATAATGCAGGACTCCCTTGGGAACTTGGGCTTGCAGAAACCCACCAGACTTTGCTTGCCAATGGCTTGAGAAGTCGTGTAATGATTGAGACCGATGGAAAGCTCATGAGTGGACGTGATGTAGTTGTGGCTGCTCTTTTAGGGGCAGAAGAGTTTGGATTTGCAACAGCACCCCTTGTAACTCTGGGATGTACCATGATGAGAGTATGTAATCTGGATACCTGTCCTATGGGAATTGCAACACAGAATCCGGAGCTCCGGAAGCGTTTTCAGGGGAAACCAG
This sequence comes from uncultured bacterium, assembly GCA_905216215.1. Lineage (GTDB taxonomy): Bacteria > Bacillota > Clostridia > Lachnospirales > Lachnospiraceae > Allocoprococcus. The sequence continues at coordinate 48,651 of CAJMSZ010000009.1, forward strand.
AGTATGTGGAAAACTTCATGTTTTTTATTGCGAGACAGGTGCGTGAATACATGGCCAGGCTCGGAGTCCGTACGGTAGATGAAATGGTTGGCAGAACCGACTTGCTGAAGAAGAAAGAGAATCTGACCGGAATCCGTGCGAAGATTGATTTGAGCCGTATTTTAAATAGTTCGGCTGCCATGGACAGAGAACACAGTGTATTTTCTGAGGAAGATGTATACGATTTTAAGCTGGAAGAAACCAAAGATGAGGTAGTCCTTTTGAGAAAAAAAGAAGTACAAAGTGCCATTGGAAAAGGCAAGCCTTGTACAGAAAAGATTACCCTCAGCAATACAGACCGCACATTTGGAACCCTTCTTGGAGCTGAAATTACACGAAAACATCCGGAAGGACTTTCCGAAAATACTGTGACGATTCAGTGTAAGGGCGCAGGTGGACAAAGTTTTGGCGCATTTATCCCGAAAGGTCTGACTCTGGAACTTTGTGGTGACAGTAATGACTATTTTGGAAAAGGCTTATCCGGTGGAAAGCTGATTGTATATGCACCGAAAAATGCAGCTTATGAATCTGAAAAAAATATTATTATAGGTAATGTTGCACTTTATGGCGCAACCTCCGGGGAAGCTTATATTGCCGGTATGGCAGGTGAACGTTTCGGTGTGCGTAATTCTGGCGTAAGAGCGGTAGTCGAAGGAGTAGGTGAGCATGGCTGCGAATATATGACAGGTGGCTGTGTGGTAGTACTTGGACCGGCTGGAAAGAATTTTGCGGCAGGAATGAGTGGCGGTGTAGCTTATGTGCTGGATGAAAAGAATCATCTTTATCGCAATCTGAACAAAGAAATGGTTCTGATGGAAAAGGTAGAAAACAAGCATGATAAAGAAGAACTGAAAGAAATGCTGGAGCAGCATGCGAAACATACGGGCTCTTCCAAGGCAAAAGAAGTGCTGGAGCATTTTGAAGACTATCTGCCGAAGTTCAAAAAGATTATTCCAGAGGACTACAAACGTCTGATGCAGATTTCGTCCCAATTTGAAGAGCAGGGAATGAGCAAGGAAGAAGCACAGATTGAAGCATTTTATGAAAGTATTGGAAACAGAAGCTAGTGGGAGGAGCAGATATGGCAAAAGCAACAGGTTTTTTAGAATATCAAAGAAAAGATGGGCCGGAAACTCCAGTCCCAGAGCGAATGAAAAATTTTCAGGAATTTCATGGAAGACTGTCGTTAGAAGAACAATGCAGACAGGGAGCAAGGTGTATGAACTGTGGTATCCCATACTGCCAGTCAGGTGAAATGATCGCCGGCATGGTATCGGGATGTCCCTTGCATAATCTGATTCCCGAAATCAATGACTTAATTTGTCAGGGAAACTGGGAGCAGGCTTATTATCGTTTAAGCAAAACCCACAATTTCCCGGAATTTACATCGAGAGTATGTCCGGCTTTATGTGAAGCCGCCTGTGCCTGTGGCATTCATGATGAGCCAGTGGCTTCCAAGGAAAATGAAAAGGCAATTATTGAATATGCCTTTGCAAAGGGCCTTGTAAAACCGGATATTCCAAAGGTACGGACAGGCAAGAAGATTGCGGTTGTGGGGAGTGGTCCGGCTGGACTTGCGGCAGCTGTGCAATTAAATAAACGTGGTCATCTGGTAACGATTTATGAAAGGAGTGAGAAGGCAGGTGGACTTCTTCGTTATGGAATTCCAAATATGAAATTGGAAAAAGAAGTCCTTGACCGTAGAATCAGACTTATGGAAGAGTCTGGGATTCAGTTTGTTTACAATACGGATGTGGGAAAAGATGTTTCAGGGGAAGAACTGTTAGAGCAATATGACCGTGTCATTCTGGCCTGCGGTGCCTCTAAGCCTCATGAAGTGGAAGTACCTGGAAGAGAGGCAGAAGGAATCTATTTTGCAGTTCCTTTTCTTACTATGGTAACAAAGAAGTTGGAGGAGACCAGTTTCCAGAATCCTCCTTATGAGCTTGCACAGGGAAAGAATGTGGTGATTATTGGTGGAGGTGATACCGGTAATGACTGCGTCGGAACTGTCATGAGACTTGGTGCTGCCAGTGTAACACAGATTGAAATTAAACCAGAACCACCGAAAGTAAGAGCGGAGAGCAATCCGTGGCCAGAGTGGCCCAAGGTACAAAAGGTGGATTATGGACAGCAGGAAGCAGAGGCTGTTTTTGGTAAAGACCCGAGAATGTATCAGACTACAGTATCTGAATTTAAAAAGGACGAGGCGGGTAAAGTATGTGGAGTCAAAATCATCCATACCATGCAGCAATATGATGCCGAGACAAACCGGGTGGAAATGATTCCTGTGGAAGGAACAGAAGAAGTCCTTCCAGCAGATCTGGTTTTGATTGCTGCCGGATTTCAAGGCTGTGAAACCTATATTCCAGAAAGCTTTTCTGTGAAAATTGACGAAAGAACAAATATCAAAACAGACCCGAAGTCCTATAAGACCAATGTAGATCAGGTACTCACCGCAGGTGATATGCACAGAGGACAGTCCCTTGTAGTTTGGGCAATTGCAGAAGGAAGAAATGCAGCGAAAGAAGTAGATGAATCCTTAATGGGATATACAAACTTGTAATACTTTCTTTGTTTTTTGCAGTATCAGGCATGGAGAAAACAGTGGGAATCCAGGTGTCAGGCAACTCCATAAAAAAGGTCCAATGGACCTTTTTTTTATGCCATTCGTTTTTTTATTTATGCATAAAATTAAATAAAAAAATTGAATAAATCATAAGAAAATAATTTACGAAGGTACATTCAAGTGCTAAAATACATGAGTGGAACAGTAATGAAGAGAGTAATTATTAAGGTACAATCAGGAGAGGGCATGAGTAATGAGCAGCATAATTGTGGCTTTACCCAAAGAGGCGGATGCAAATCGGCTCAAAGAAATACTACAGCGCTATGGACTGCGTACATCCGCACTTTGTGGCACTGGTTCGAAAGCACTTTCATACGCCAATCAGTTTGATTATGGTGTTGTTATCTGTGGACGGAGAATGATTGATATGGACTATACAGAACTTGTGGAATATCTCCCCAATAATTTTGAAATCCTGCTCCTGGCATCGGCATCGGTGCTTTCAGCCTGTCCACCGGGTATTATGACACTTGCTATGCCCTTCCGCCCGAATGATCTTGCAGGAACGGTAGAAATGATCTTACAGCAGCAGGCAAGAAGATACGGAAAGTCTAGAGCAGTTCCGAAGAAACGGACGGAACGGGAACAGAATTATATCAACAATGCCAAAATGGTGTTGATGGACAGAAACCATATGACAGAGCAGGATGCCTATCGGTATATACAGAAGTGTAGTATGGATTCAGGAACCAATATGGTAGAGACGGCGCAGATGATTTTATTAATGATATATGATGAATAAGGGAAATTATAAATCCCGTGAGTAACAGGTATTCAGAATTTGAATTTCCTCAGACTCACGGGGTTTTGTGTTTTATCTTATCTTCATTTTATTCTTATCTCTGCAACTGACAAATATCTACCAGTGCAGATGTTTCCGGTGTGCAGTTGGAATGTAAAATGTTCGCAAGGGCAGAAGCAGTATCCAGGCTTGTCAGACAAGGAATACCAAGCTCTACACTCTTTCTGCGGACTTTTACGCTGTCTCTGGCAGGAAGACGGCCTTTGGCATCGGTAGAAATAATGTAATTGATTTTTCCACTCTCCAGTAAAGTAAGAGAGTTCTGGTCGGATTCACGTACCTTGTGGACCAGAGTAACCGGAAGTCCGGCATTTCTCAGTACGTTTGCCGTACCTTCTGTTGCATACAGATGGAAGCCGAGTTTGTAGAACCGTTCTGCAATTTCCGGGATTTCCTCTTTATCGGTATCACGGACGGTAACGAAGACACCGCCTTCTTTGGTAAGGGAATAGCCTGCACCAAGAAGTCCTTTGTACAGTGCTTCTGTCATAGTTGGTGCAATGCCGAGAACCTCACCGGTGGATTTCATTTCAGGACCAAGTGTGGTATCAAGTCCGGAAAGCTTTTCAAATGAGAAGACAGGCACTTTAATTGCTGTGTAGGAGGCTGACGGATAGAGTCCTGTTCCGTAAGGCATATCTTTTAATTTTTCTCCCAGCATGACTTTGGTAGCAATATCAATCATCGGAATACCTGTGACCTTACTTAAGTACGGCACAGTTCTGGAAGAACGTGGATTTACTTCAATGACGTAAATCTGTCCTCCACTGATGACATATTGAATATTAATGAGTCCCTTTGTCTTAAGAGCAAGAGCCAGACGGGTAGAGTAATCAATTAACTTGGATGTCTGGGAAGGGCTTAAATTCCATGCCGGATATACGGCAATGGAGTCACCGGAATGGATACCTGCTCGGTCAATGTGTTCCATAATTCCGGGAAGCAATACGTCTTCTCCGTCGCAAATGGCATCAACCTCCAGTTCTGTTCCCATCATATATTTATCAATCAGCACTAGATTTCCCTCCATATGAGAGAGGATAATCTGCATATATTCCTCTACATCGGCATCAGAGAACGCAATAATCATGTTCTGCCCACCTAATACATAGGAAGGACGAAGAAGAACCGGGTAGCCCAGTTTCTCTGCTGCACATAAGGCTTCTTCTGTAGTATGTACCGTGGTGCCAAGCGGCTGTTTGATGTGAAGAGATTTTAATAATTCTTCAAAACGTCCACGGTCTTCCGCAGCATCGATACTGTCTGCAGGTGTTCCAAGAATTGGAATCTGTTTTTCGGATAACCATTTGGTAAGACGAATTGCTGTCTGTCCTCCGAAAGCGACTACCGCTCCGATTGGCTGTTCAATATCGATAATATCCTGAATGTCTTCTGGTGTAAGTGGTTCGAAATAAAGTCTGTCTGCAGTGTTAAAGTCTGTAGAAACTGTTTCCGGATTGTTATTGACAATGACAACCTCGTAGCCGGCTTCTTTTAAGGCCCAGACGCAGTGTACGGAAGCATAGTCAAATTCAATTCCCTGACCGATTCGGATTGGACCGGAACCAAATACCATAATGACAGGTTTTCGGTTTTCCATATGTGTCAGGAATTCTTTCGCTTCATCCTCTTCCCCATAAGTAGAATAGAAGTAAGGAGTTTCAGCTTCAAATTCAGCTCCGCAGGTGTCTACCATTTTATAGGTGTACGGAAGACGGGTAAATCCAGTCTGCCCGCTTATTCGGGAAATGGTTTTATCCGGGAATCCAGACTGTTTCAGCTCCGTGATAAAAGAAGGGGTAAGGGGTTCACTTGCCATACGTTTTTCGAGCTGACAAAGATGAAGAAGTTTTGCAAGAAACCATTCATCAATCATGGTCAGTTCGTGAAGAACTGCAATAGACCATCCGCGAAACAGTGCTTCATAAACGGCAAAGATACGCTCGTCATCTCCCTGAAGAATCTTTGCTTTCAACTGTGTATCATCAAGGGCACGCATATGCATATCCTGGAGACTGTCATGGGAAATTTCTGCTCCACGTACTGCTTTCATAAGCGCCTGCTCAAAGGAACGGCCAATCGCCATAACTTCTCCTGTTGCCTTCATCTGAGTTCCCAGTTTACGGGAAGCATAGACAAATTTATCAAAAGGCCATTTCGGGAATTTGACAACCACATAATCCAGTGCAGGTTCAAAGCATGCTTTTGTCTTTCCGGTTACTTCATTTCGAATCTCATCCATGCGGTATCCAATCGCAATCTTTGCAGCTACTCTAGCAATCGGATAACCGGTGGCTTTACTTGCAAGAGCAGAAGAACGGGATACACGAGGGTTCACTTCGATGACTGCATATTCAAAACTTTCCGGATGAAGAGCAAACTGGACATTACATCCACCCTCGATTTCCATAGCACTGATAATATGCAAAGCTGCAGTACGAAGCATCTGGTAATCCTTATCAGAAAGAGTAAGGGCAGGCGCCACTACGATAGAATCTCCGGTGTGTACCCCTACCGGGTCCAGATTCTCCATAGAACAAATGGTAATAACATTTCCAGAACCATCACGCATGACTTCGAATTCAATTTCCTTCCATCCGGAAATACACTGTTCAACCAGTATCTGAGTAATTGGTGACTGACGCAGTCCGGATGCGGCAATTTCACGAAGCTCTGCTTCAGAGTAGGCAATACCGCCTCCGGTACCACCCAGGGTAAAAGCAGGACGTACAATGACTGGATAACCAACACTATGGGCAAAACCTAAGGCACCATCCAGAGTGGTTGTAATGACAGAAGGAATGGTAGGTTCGCCAATGGCTTCCATAGTATCACGGAAAATCTGCCGGTCTTCCGCCTTTGCGATAGTTTGCGGGTCAGCACCGAGAAGCCGTACATGGTGTTTGTCGAGGAAGCCTTCTTTGGAAAGCTGCATGGAGAGAGTAAGGCCAGTCTGTCCACCTAAGGTAGAAAGAATGCTGTCCGGTTTTTCTTTCAGGATGATTTCCTTCAGAAAATCCAGATTTAATGGTTCAATGTATACATGATCTGCCATAGCAGTATCTGTCATAATTGTTGCCGGGTTGGAATTGACTAATACCACTTCCAGTCCTTCCTCCTTCAAGGCGCGGCAGGCCTGAGTTCCGGCATAGTCAAATTCGGCAGCCTGTCCAATCACAATAGGACCAGAACCGATGACCATTACTTTTTTCAAATTTTTATCTAATGGCATGATGATATCCTCCTGTTCATAAGGGTTGTAAATTCTTCAAAAAGAAATTCGGTATCATGTGGTCCGCCACAGGCTTCCGGATGGAACTGAACGGAGAAACCAGGGAAGTCTCCATAAGTAATTCCTTCACAGGTGCCATCATTCATATTAATATAGCTGACTTTGGCAGAAGAAGGAAGAGAATCACTGTCTACCGTGTAGCCATGGTTCTGGCTCGTAATATAAATATTTCCGGTTTCTGTATTTTTTACCGGCTGATTTGCACCACGATGTCCGTATTTCATTTTTATGGTATTTGCACCATTGGCAAGCGCCATTAACTGGTGACCAAGGCAAATGCCGAAAATCGGAATCTGTGCATGACATAGTTTTGATAACTCCGCAATAATTTCCGGATTTTCCTTTGGGTCTCCAGGCCCGTTACTAAGCATGATGCCATCTGGATTTAAATCTAAAATTTCCTCTGCACTTGTGCCTGCCGGAACAACGGTAAGTTCGCAATCGAGGGAATGCAGTTTTCTGAGGATATTTTGCTTTGCACCGAAATCCCACAATACAACATGATATTTTGGAAGTCCGGAAGGAACCGTGTAAGAAGAGAAAGTAGTCACATTGGGAACAGCGTCCTGTATGGACCATTTCTTTAAATCAGAAAGTGTGGAAGAAGAAGGTACTTTACTGGTGAGAAGTCCCTTCATAACTCCGGTTTTACGAATCTTTTTGGTGAGAGCCCGGGTGTCTAGTCCATAAATGCCTGGGATTTGTTCCCGTTTTAAGAATTCATCTAAGGAGTCTTGCATACGGAAGTTAGAAGGAGATGGACACCACTCTTTGACGATGTATGCACTGAGATGAATATGGGTACTTTCAAAATCGGAAGGAATCACTCCGTAATTTCCGATGAGAGGAAAGGTCTGAACGACCATCTGCCCGTAATAACTGGGGTCTGTCAAGGTTTCCAGATACCCGGTCATGGCGGTTGTAAATACTACCTCAGAAATAATATCTTCCTGAAGTGGTGCACCAAAAGAAAAACCTGTGTAAATGGTTCCGTCTTCCAGTTGTAAATAAATCGTTTCATTCATAAAGGTTTACCTCGTATTTATTTAATGTCTTATAAAACAAAACTTGATATAAAAAAAGTGTCCTTGAGAAAGAACTATTGTTATGAAATAGCCCTCGTTCAAGAACACCTTCGTTCGTTTGAAGTATTATAGCACTGACAAACATAAGAATCAAGAAAAAAGTAATTTTGGATAGAAAATTTTCGACAAAAATATTGACACTATGAAAGACCTGTGCTATTTTAAACAAAATGAAAATGCAAGTGAGCTTGCAAAAAAGGGTTCCACAAAGAAGTGGGCCATTAGGTGATTCGCGGATAAGCAGTTATTCGTCCTATAAAGGATGAGTAGCTGCTTTTTTAGTTATGCGGGTGATGAGAGAAAGTTCACAGAAAAGCAAAAAGGGGGATGGGCGTATGTGTTCAATCATGTGTTATTTTGGAAAAGATATATCCAAGGAAGAATTTACAGAATGTCTGAATAAGACTCATATGCGTGGACCGGATGCCATGCAGGTAATCACGACAGAATTTGGGTATCTTGGTTTTGCTAGACTGGCAATTATGGGGCTCAATGAGGCCGGAATGCAGCCGTTTGAAATGGATGGAAGCTGGGTCATCTGCAACGGGGAAATATATGGATTTCGTAAATTAAAAGAAGAACTGATACAGCGTGGATATGGCTTTAAAAGCGGTTCGGACTGTGAACTGTTACTTCCACTTTATGAGGAATACGGATTGGAAATGTTTGCACACCTGGACGCAGAATTTGCCTGTGTGATTTATGATGGAAAGGCAAAGAAACTGATTGCAGCCAGAGACCCGATTGGAATCCGTCCGTTGTTCTATGGATACAGCAAAGAGGGCAGCATTGTATTTGCAAGTGAGGCAAAAGCACTTGTACCAATTGTGGATAAAATTTTTCCATTTCCACCGGGACATTATTATGTGGATGGAACCTTTACTGCTTATGAGACTATTGAAAAGGTACGTGGATATATACACGATGACATGGAACAGATTACCAGACAGATTCATGATAAACTGACTGCGGGTGTGAAGAAAAGAATGGACGCAGATGCACCTCTTGGATTCCTGCTTTCCGGTGGCCTTGATTCTTCTCTGGTATGTGCCATTGCAGCAAAAATGGTGGATAAGCCGATTCGAACCTTCGCAATCGGAATGGATGTGGATGCCATTGATTTGAAATATGCAAAGATGGTCGCTGATTATATTGGAGCAGATCATACCGAAATCATTATGACAAAGCAGGAGGTTCTAGATAGTCTGGAGACAGTTATTGAAGCACTCGCTACCTATGATATTACCACTATTCGAGCGAGTATGGGTATGTATCTGGTGTGCAAAGCCATTCATGAGCAAACGGATTTGAAAGTGCTTCTGACTGGGGAAATTTCAGATGAGTTGTTCGGATATAAGTACACAGATTTTGCGCCAAGTGCAGAGGAATTCCAGAAGGAAGCAAAGAAGAGAATCCGGGAGCTTTATTGTTACGATGTGTTGCGTGCAGATCGTTGCCTTGCAGCAAATAGTCTGGAGGCAAGAGTTCCTTTTGGTGATCTGGATTTCGTGCGTTATGCGATGTCAATTGACCCTGCCAGAAAAATGAATGTGTATGGAAAAGGAAAATATTTGCTTCGAAAAGCGTTCGAAGAAGATAGGATTTTGCCGGATGAGATTCTCTGGAGAGAAAAAGCAGCATTCAGTGATGCAGTAGGTCATAGTATGGTAGATGATTTAAAGGAATATGCAAACGGCTATTATTCGGATGAGGAATATGAAACCTTACGGAAGAAATATGCCTTTGCTACACCTTTTACGAAAGAAAGTCTGTTATACAGAGAAATCTTTGAAAAATATTATCCGGGTCAGGCAGAGATGATTCCTGATTTCTGGATGCCAAACAAGGAATGGGAAGGCTGTGATGTAGATGATCCAAGCGCCAGAGTACTGAAGAACTATGGAGACAGTGGAAAATAGTTCTTTCCTTGAAAATAGAATAATAACGGAGAAGGAATGTGCTGAGATAAGGTACATTCCTTCTTTTTTTAAAATAAATTCCCAATCATATTTCATAAAAAACAGAAAAAAGAAAGAAATAGATAATAAATGCGAAAGAATTTCTTAAGATAAAGAAAGATTCTGAATTTTGAGAGACAGGAAATATTCTTCTATGCTATACTCAGAACAGATGATATTGAAAAGCAAGCTATGAGGAGGAAGGCTATGAGAAAATTATCCATGTTTCTTGCAATGGGCATACTGCTTTGTGCGGTATCCGGCTGTGGAAGCGCTACAGAAGAATCTGCATATGTGCAGTCTGTCAGTGCCATCTGTGGTATGGGAGCGGTAGGCATGACGAATACATTTGCAGGAGTTGTCTCACCACAGAATGAGACAAAGATTCAGAAATCAGGAGAGGAGACGGTAGCTGAGCTGTTTGTAAAAACAGGAGAAGCCGTTCAGAAAGATCAGGTTCTTTTTACTTATGATACGGATCAGGTGCAGATGAATCTGGAGAAAGGAAGGCTGGAACTGGAGCAGCTTAAGAATACCATTTCCGCCAAGCAGAAGGAAAAGGCGAATCTGGAGCAGGAAAAGCGTTCGGCCAGTCAGGACCAGCAATTGCGATACACACTGCAAATTCAGGAAGCAGATGCTGCGATTATGGAAAATCAGTATAACGTATCTGTGAAAGAAAAAGAAATTGAAAAACTGGAAGCAACTTTAAATTCTCTGGAAGTAAAGTCTCCTGTGGATGGTGTGGTGCAGAGCATTAATGAAAGTAATGATACGGATGGATCCGGGAATCCAAAGCCTTATATGACAATTGTGGAAACCGGTGCCTATCGGATCAAAGGATATGTCAATGAGATGAATGCGGCATCGATATCAGAAGGAATGGCAGTAACGATTCATTCCAGAACCGATGATTCGATTTGGAGAGGAGTCGTAGAAAGACTGAATCTGGACAGCCCGGTAAAACAGGAAAATTCTGGATATTATTATGCTTCTGCTTCCAGTGATGATACAACAAATTCCAGTAAATATGCATTCTATGTGACGCTGGATGATGCAGAGGGTCTGATGATGGGACAGCATGTGTATATGCAGATGGGTGAAAGCCTTGCAGGGACTTCGGGCGGAGAAATTCAGCTTCCATCTTACTATCTGAATGACAAAGACGACTCTCCGTGGGTGTGGGCACAGAATAAGAAAGGGAAACTGGAAAAGCGAAAGGTAGAACTAGGTGAATATTCTGAAGATAGGGATACCTACCTGATTACAGATGGTCTGGATGCAACGGATTACATTGCCTTTCCTGAGGATACTCTGAAAGAGGGAATGACGTGCACACAGTACGAGGATATAGAAAGTGATGTGGATGAAGACACGGTAATGCAGGAAGAAAGTACCACTGAAACAGGAGCGGAGGTGCAGGAATGATTCTGGAAATGCAGGATATTTGCAAGGAATTTCCTATGGGGAAAAGCGTCACAAAGGTTTTGAAAAATGTAAATCTTACCGTGGACGAAGGAGACTATCTTGCAATCATGGGACCATCCGGTTCTGGAAAAACTACATTAATGAACTTGATAGGATGTCTGGATGTACCAACGTCAGGTTCCTATTTCCTCGGAGAAAAAGAGATTACCAAATGTACCATGAAAGAACTTGCGAAAGTGAGAAATGTGGAAATCGGATTTGTATTTCAATCCTTTAACCTTCTGCCTAAATTATCTGCACTTGACAATGTAGCACTTCCTTTGTTGTATCGGGGTGTAAAGAAAGAGGAGAGAAGGAGACTTGCCAGGGAAGCACTGGAGGTTGTGGGGCTTTCGGAACGCGTGGATTATCGGCCGGATCAGTTGTCAGGCGGACAGTGTCAGAGAGTAGCAATTGCAAGGGCAATCGTTGGAAAGCCCAAACTGCTTCTTGCTGATGAACCGACAGGAGCACTGGATTCGGCTTCTGGTAAGCAGGTAATGGAACTGTTTGATATGCTGCATGAAAATGGCTCGACTATCATAATGATTACACATGATTCTCATATAGCAGGGTATGCACAGAAGGTACATTATATCAAAGACGGTATTTTGTCGGAAGGAGGCGCTGATGAAGAATAAGACAGGAAAACGAATTCTGGTTGGCGTTGTAGTGGCAGCGGTTGGATGCAGTACCATATGGGGCATTCTGGCAGCGATTCGCAGTTCTCAGCAAAAGCCGGTCAATGTTTATGCGGTATCGGACTTTGCCATGACTGATTACTGGGGAGATACCTCAGAGACGCAGGGAATGGTTACAACAGATAAGCTACAGAAAGTGATGATTTCAGAAACGCAGAAGGTAAATGAAGTCCTCGTACAGGAAGGCCAGATAGTATCCAAAGGAGATGTACTGCTGAAGTACGATACGACTCTTTCTGATTTGGAAGTGAAGAAAGCAGAAATAGAAGTACAACAGTCAAAGCTTCAGCTTACCATGGCAGAAAAAGAGTTAAAATCGTTAAAAGCTATGACGCCACATTCCAGCACGCTCATTACTCCATCGGATTCCTTTACACCGAACATACAGGAGGTACCATATCTGATACAGGGAAGTGGAAGTGAGGAGTCTCCTTATTATTATTTATGGGATGAAACACATTACATAGATGAATTGTACTCGGAAATTTTGCCGAATGGCACGGATGAGTGTTATCTGGTTCTTGTGAAACGGGAAGAAAATGCATTAAACGGAAAGATAGAGAAAAGCTGGGGATTTCATTTACTGAAAAACAATAGTGGAATATCTGTGCAGGTGTACGAGCCGGATATTCCTGAGAATATTCAGAAATATGAAGAGCCAGAAGAGCCTTATTATGTTGATAATGGTTCTGAGTATACAGCATCAGAGCTAAAACAGATGCGGGATGAGAAAGCACAGGAAATCAGTGACCTTCAGATTAGCATCAAACTGGCAGAACTTCAGCTTCAGAAAAAACAGAAAGAAATGCAGGATGGCAGTGTTGTATGTACTGTTGATGGAACGGTTACAGCAGTGCGGAATCCGGAGGAGGCATACAAGAACAGCGAGCCGGTAGTGGAAGTTTCTGGTGGAGGTGGTTATTACATCAATGGAACCATGAGTGAACTGGAACTTGGAGTGACCAAAGTAGGGCAGACGGTTCAGGTAAATTCCTGGAAGACAGGTACAACCTGCGAAGGAACGATTACAGAGATATATACTTATCCGGTGACAGACGGGGATGCACATTCCGAAGGCAATACAAATGTATCCTATTATCCGTTCCGCGTGTTTGTAGATGAAAGTGCTATGCTTCAGGAAAATGAATATGTGAACATCCAGTATCAGAGGGCAAGTCAGGAGGAGCACAGTCTTTATCTGGAAAATCAGTTTATTCGTACGGAAAATGGACAGAGTTATATCTATATCCGGGATGACAATGAAAAACTGGAAAAACGGGTCGTAAGGACAGGCAAAGATTTGTATGGGTCTTATACGGAGATTAAGAGTGGTCTTACTGCCGATGATTTCGTGGCCTTTCCATATGGAAAGAATGTATTTGACGGAGCAAAAACAAAGGAAGCAACCATGGATGAATTCTATGGATATTAAGGAGGATGTGGAATATGCTTGAAAATATAATTTTATCCTTTCAGGGATTATGGAGTCACAAATTCCGCTCCTTTCTTACTATGCTAGGAATCATTATTGGCATTTCGTCTATTATTACCATTGTGTCTACGATTAAGGGGACCAATGAACAGATTAAGGAAAATCTGATTGGTTCAGGAAACAATGTAGTTACAGTCCAACTTAAACAGGATGGGCAGGAAGTGGATATGAAGTATTCCGATCTTCCGGAAGGAGTTTCTGTTATTACGGAGGAAACAAGGGTATCACTGGATGAACTGGATAAGGTAGAAAGGACTTCTTTGTATCAGAAACGTTCTTATGTGGATGACGTTTATTACAAAAACAGTGCATTTACCGGAGAACTGTATGGAATTGACCAGAACTATTTTAAAGTAAATGGATATCAGATAAGCTTTGGACGAGATTTCGGGCAGAATGATTATGACAGCTTCCGAAAGGTTGCCCTGGTGGACAGCAAAACGGCAGAAAAGCTTTTTGAAGGTGTAAGTCCGGTGGGACAGTTTCTGGAAATTCAGGGTGAGCCTTTTGAAATTGTGGGAATTGTTACCAAGTCTAATGAATCACAGCCCAACATCCAGAGCTACAAGGATTATATGAACTATATGAATACCTCTGCAGGTTCTGTGTTTATTCCTTCCATCTGCTGGCCGATCATTTACCGGTTTGACGAGCCTCAGAACGTGGCAGTGCGGGCAACATCAACGGACGATATGACTGAGGCTGGAAATAACGTGGCAAACAGCTTAAATGAAACACAGGTATCTAATTCGAAATATTCCTACGAAGCCAAGGACCTGTTGGAACAGGCCTCTCATCTGCAGAGCCTGTCTGAGACAACCAACAAGCAGCTTCTCTGGATTGCAGCTATTTCCCTTTTGGTAGGTGGAATTGGAGTTATGAATATTATGTTGGTATCTGTAACGGAACGAACAAAAGAAATCGGACTTAAAATGGCACTCGGAGCAGGACAGAATGTAATCTTAGGTCAATTTCTGACAGAAGCGGCAGTTCTTACCAGTATGGGAGGTGTGCTGGGTGTGTTATGTGGTATGGCGCTTGCACAGATGCTTTCCAAGGTGATGGGAACTCCGGTTGTATTCAGTGCACCAGCCTGCATAATTGCGGTAGCATTTTCCATGGTCATTGGAATTGTCTTTGGTCTGATTCCGGCAGTGAAGGCTTCCAGACTGAATCCGATTGATGCACTGAAACACGAATAATGTCGCTTGCTTTTCTTGGCAAAATGAAATTTTAAAACAAAATGGAGCTTGTAATCCTCAGGAAAGAGGACTACAAGCTCCATGATCTTACACATCTTTTTTTAATTTACATACTTTTCTGTCATAGGTCAGAATACCATTGACCTCATCTTCGATATCCGAAACCTGTGTATAGACGGTTCCACAAAGTCCTTTGGCAATCAGTGGCTCCACTTCGGACTTCATCAGTTTCTGATAGGCTGTCTGGAAATCGGACAGACTTTTGTGAATCCGGTATCCATAAATGTGAGAGGTGGACAGATGTTTCTTGACCGGGCAGGCATAGCCGCCAAATTCGGAGATAACATAAGCCCGTTTATCGGAAATTACATATTGTTTTGAAAAATAATTATGCTCGCTTTTAAAGTCTCCATAACCCTTGTCAAACCATCCGCTTGCAGAATCGATTAATCGCATACTATCCAGTTCGCGGAACATTTTTGTAAGCTTTCTGGAATCGAATTGTCCCCATCCTTCATTGAAGATAACCCAGGTGCTTATGCATGGGAATGCATGAAGGGCTCGGACAGTGCCGCGACATTCCTGTATGAATTGTTCTCTTCCACAGGAGCTTTTTCGCCCAAGTAATGGATAAAGTTTATCGGAAAACTTTGTGCGGAAGCCGGACCACACAGTAGGAAGCCAGGTCATAAGTGGGGCAGAATATCCACCGCCATTTACCATGTCCTGCCATACAATCATACCCAGTCTGTCGCAGTGATAATACCATCGCGCGGATTCAATCTTGGCATGCTTGCGAAGCATGTTAAAACCTAGCTTTTTCATAGACTGAATGTCATATATGAGTGCTTCATCAGAAGGTGCTGTATAGAGTCCGTCCGGCCAGTATCCCTGATCTAAGACACCATTTAAAAAGAGGGGTTCATGATTCAGACAAAAACGGGAAATACCGTCATCATCCTTTTCTATGGTAAAAGTACGCATAGCAAAATATCCAGTTACTTCATCTTCCCCGGCATATACCTTTAAGGTATAGAGATAAGGGTCATCCGGTGACCAGGGATGCATGTCATTGATATCACAATAGCAGGAGAACTGACAAAGTCCATTGGAGGAGTTGGTACAAACACTCTTGGAAACAGGCGCATTCTCCGCATCATATACATTGCATACAACGGAAAGAGAAGAACAGCAGCAACGATTTAGTCGTGCAGAATTCAAAGTTACAGATACCTGAATAGTTTCCTTGTCAAAAAGAGGACTAATCTCCAAATCTGTAATATATACAGGCGGCACCCATTCCATCCACACAGTCTGCCAGATGCCGCTCTGGGCAGTATAAAACATACCTCCTCGCTTCAGCTTCTGTTTTCCTACGCTTTGAAAAGAGTGGTCAGAATAATCTTCAATCTGCACTGTGAGAAGGTTATCTTCTTTATGCAGGTGAGAAGTAATATCAATGGAAAATGGCAGATACCCACCAACATGGGTTGTCAGTAAAGTACCGTTTACAAATACCTGACACAGCTGGTCTACTGCACCAAAATGAAGAATACAGTGATACCCCTCTCCGGGAGACTGTAACTTCGGGAGCTTACGTTCGCAGATAAGCGTTTCTGATGGCAGAAGCTGGTGGTTCACACCGGAAAGAGGTGCCTCCGGTGAAAAGGGGACCAGAATCTTTCCCTGCAATTCGGAAATTTTATTTTTGTCCTTCTTTAATATCTTGTAGTTCCAAAATCCGTTCAGATTAATATAACTATTTCGTACAAGTTGAGGTCTGGGGTATTCTTCCAGTATATGTTCCGGGTCCAGATGTTCACCCCATACAGTAGACAGGGGAGC
>CAJMSZ010000010.1 GCA_905216215.1 uncultured bacterium
AGCTGTATTATTTACATCATTTTTCTTATTTACACCATCTAAGGACTTCATTGTGGGGAACAGCAGGACATCTCTGATTGCTGCGCTGTCTGTGAGGAGCATACACATTCTGTCAATACCAAATCCAATACCACCTGTTGGCGGCATACCGATTTCCAGTGCATTTAAGAAATCTTCATCGGTAGTGTTTGCTTCTTCATCACCCTGAGCAAGAAGTTCTTCCTGTGCTTTGAAACGTTCTCTCTGATCAATTGGGTCATTTAACTCAGAATAAGCATTTGCCATTTCCCATCCGTTCATAAAGAACTCGAAACGTTCTACATAATCTGGATTCTCTGGTTTTCTCTTTGTAAGAGGAGAGATTTCCACCGGATGATCCATGATAAATGTAGGCTGAATCAGATGTTCCTCTACAAATTCTTCGAAGAAGAGGTTCAGGATATCGCCTTTTTTATGGCGTGCTTCATATTCAACATGATGTTCTGCTGCCAGCTTCTGTGCATCTTCCAATGTTGCAACTTCATTCCAGTCAACACCTGCGTATTTCTTAACAGCATCCACCATGGTCAGTCTTTCGAATGGCTTTCCAAGGTCCATTTCTACTCCGTTGTATGTGATAACGGTTGTTCCAAGGACTTCCTTTGCAACGTGACGATACATATTTTCTGTTAAATCCATCATTCCATTGTAATCAGTATATGCCTGATATAATTCCATTAATGTAAATTCTGGATTATGTCTAGTATCAAGACCTTCGTTACGGAATACACGTCCAATTTCATATACACGTTCCATTCCACCTACGATAAGTCTCTTTAAATATAACTCCAGAGAAATACGAAGCTTGAAGTCTTCATCCAGCGCATTGAAATGTGTCATAAATGGTCTTGCTGCTGCTCCACCTGCATTGGACACAAGCATTGGTGTCTCCACTTCCATGAATCCCTGTCCGTCTAAGTATCTACGAATCGAGCTGAGAATCTTGGAACGTTTGATAAATGTATCCTTTACTTCCGGATTCATGATTAAGTCTACATATCTCTGACGATAACGTACATCTGTGTCTGTCAGACCATGGAACTTCTCCGGAAGTACCTGTAAACTCTTAGAGAGAAGCGTTACTGCGGAAGCATGAATCGAGATTTCACCAGTCTTTGTCTTAAATACTTCACCCGTAAGTCCTACAATATCACCAATGTCCATCTTCTTAAATGCTTTGTACTCATCTTCCCCTATGCTGTCTCTTGCAACATATGACTGAATATTTCCCTGCAAATCAAGAATATTGCAAAAGGAAGCTTTCCCCATAATACGCTTTGACATAATACGTCCGGCAAGAACAACCTGTTTGCCTTCCAGTTCATCAAAATGTTCTTTTACTTCTTTGCTGTGATGTGTGACATCAAACTTTGTAATCTGAAACGGGTCCTGTCCATTTGCCTGTAACTCTGCAAGTTTGTCACGGCGTACCTGTCTTAAATGGTTGATATCCTGTTCCTGACCGTTATTCTGCTGTGCTCCCATAGCATTCTCTCCTTTTCTTCTAAATAGCACAAACCGTCCTAAATAGAACGGTTAATCTTCAGTACCTTATATTCAATAATTCCTGACTCTGTTTCCACTTCAACTGTGTCTCCGGCTTTCTTTCCAATTAAAGCCTTCCCTACTGGAGACTCATTGGAAATCTTTCCTGCAAGACTGTTTGCTTCCGTTGAACCTACAATCTTAAATTCAATCTCTTCTTCATATTCACAATCATAAACATCGACTGTGCATCCTACATTGATAACATCTGTTCCAACTTCATCTTCATCTACAACTTCTACGTTCTTCAGAATCTTTTCCAATTCATCAATACGTGCTTCAATGTCTCTCTGTTCGTCTTTTGCAGCATCATATTCTGCATTTTCTGACAAATCACCCTGTTCTCTGGCTTCTTTTATCTTTCCTGCTACTTCTTTTCTCTTTACAACCTTTAACTGTTCCAGTTCATCCTCCAGTTGTTTTAATCCTGTATAAGTAAGTAACGTCTTCTTCGCTTCCATCTTAGTTCTCCTCTTCTCCTATACATCATTTCATCAAATGACACCATAAAGATACTTTCACAATTTCAATATTATACCTAATCCACCGACAAGTGTCAATAACTTTACAGGCGTTCTTTCAAAAGTTCTTCCAGTTCTTCGTAACTATCCACTTTATTAATATCATCTCTTAATCTTGCCGAGCCTTCCAGCCCTTTGGTGTACCATGCCACATGCTTTCTCATTTCCCTGATTCCAAGATAATCTCCCTTAAAGGCAATCTGGAGTCTTGCATGTCTGAGCATGGTCTCCCGTATTTGTTCCTTCGTTGGTCGTTCTGGAATCTGACCTGTTCTTTCATATTCCAAAAGTTCACGGAAAATCCACGGATTTCCCTGTGCACCTCTTCCAATCATCACCCCGTCACATCCGGTCTGCTCCATCATAGAAATGGCACGCTCTCCACTCGTCACATCCCCATTTCCGATTACTGGAATTTTCACCGCTTCTTTTACCCGACGAATGATATTCCAGTCTGCCTCTCCTGAATAATATTGTTCTCCGGTTCTGCCATGCACCGCAACTGCCGCACCTCCGGCTTCTTCGATAATTTTTGCAATCTCTACTGCATTTATCGAATCATCGTTGAACCCTTTTCTGATTTTAACGGTTACAGGCTTTTGAATTGCCCGCACTGTCTTGTACACAATATCATATACAAGTTTCGGCTGATTCATGAGTGCAGAACCCTCTCCGTTTCTGACAACTTTTGGCACTGGACATCCCATATTGATATCCAGAATCTGAAAGGGCAGATTTTCAATCCGCTTTGCCTGCTCACTGATAATATCCGGGTCTGCTCCGAAAAGCTGCAAAGACACCGGACATTCTCTTTCATCGATTTCCAACAACGCTTTCGTGTTCTTATTATTATATTGAAGTGCCTTTGCACTAATCATTTCCATACACAAAAGTCCCGCACCCTGTTCCTTGCACAACAAACGAAATGGCAGGTCTGTTACTCCTGCCATCGGTGCTAACACATATGGATTTTCTAATTCTACATTACCAATCTTCAGTGTTTTTCCCATTATCCTACCTCTAAAATTCTTCGGACGAAAACAATTCTTCCTCTGGAATCTGCAAAAAGAAAATTTTATAAAACAGTTCGAGCTGTCTAAGAAGCTCCTGCTTTTCCGGGTCATTCTGAATCTGCTTGATTTTTAGCTGACTTCCTATATCATCAAACATCGGATCGCCTTCTTCTGCTGTAACTTCCAGTTTCAGACTTCCGTCTTCATCAAAAACCAGTGTCAAGATTCCACCTACATCGTGAACATAAAGGACGCAAAGAATCTTCAGCTCATCCTGAATATGCTCTGGCAGATTTGCGAAATCTGGATTCAGATAATATTTTTCTTCATACGAGTTTGCCCCACACAGTACAATTTTATCCTGATACATTATTTCCTCCCTATACTTTGTCACTAAAATTACACATACCCATAAATACCTCGTACAGAGACTTCTCCTGCAAAAACATGCTCTATATTGCCGTCTTCCCTTTCCACAAGAAGTTCTCCCAGATGATTAATTCCATGGGCAATTGCCCGGTACTCATTTCCTGTCTCTAACACACGAACCTGATTTTCACGATTTACCAGAATCTGATTATAACCATCCTGAATTACGGATAAATCTCCTGCCTTCACAAAAGCTTCATACTCTTTTTCAAATCGTTCTAAAATACGTGCAAGAAGCACCGCCCGGTTTATCTCTTTCCCGGTTTCCAGCTTCAGGGAGGTTGCGCTTATAGTCAGTTCTTGTGGAATCTCTTCATTATTTACATTAATACCAACACCAATCACTACATAATCAATGTCACTGTCTTTCATAGTCATTTCTGTGAGAATTCCGCACACTTTTTTCTTATTTAACACAATATCATTGGGCCATTTAATTCTTGCGTCCAATCCCTCTGCTTCTCTCAACACTTCTGTAACACTATATGCCATCAAAAGAGTAAGCATAGGAGCTTTCTGTACATCAAATTCCGGTCTCAGCAGGATACTCACATAAATGTTGGTTCCAGAAGGTGACAGCCATGTTCTGCCCCGTCTTCCTTTCCCTCCATTTTGCTGGTCTGCTACTACTGTGGTTCCATGAGGTGCTCTCTCTTCCCCCAACGCCATAGCTCTGTTATTCGTAGAATCAATCTCATCATAGTACCATAAGTTTTTCCCGACCCAATTACTCTTTAACTCATTTTCAATTTCTTCTTTATTCATGATCTGTCCATGACTTTCCGACAAAATTTATTCTTCTGTAAATGCACCTAATGTTGCTGCCATCACAGCTTTGATTGTATGCATTCTGTTCTCCGCCTCGTCAAATACTACAGACTGTGGGGATTCAAATACTTCATCCGTCACTTCCAGTTCTGTAAGTCCAAAGCGTTCTCCCATCTCTTTTCCGATGATAGTATCTAAATCATGGAATGCCGGCAGGCAGTGAAGGAAGATTGCCTGACTTCCTGCATTTTCCATTACTTCTTTCGTCACTTTATATGGAGACAATTCACGGATTCTCTCTTCCCAGATTTCGTCCGGTTCTCCCATAGAAACCCATACATCCGTGTAAATTACATCTGCACCTTTGGTTCCTTCTTCCACATTATCAGTAAGTGTAATGGTTGCCCCTGATTCTTTTGCATATTCCATGCATTCCTTTACCAGTTCCTGATCTGGAAAATATTTTTCAGGTGCGCAGGCAACAAAATGCATCCCCATCTTCGCACACAAAATCGCCAGAGAATTACCCATGTTATAACGGGCATCTCCCATATATACTAATTTGACACCTTTCACACGGCCTAAATGTTCTTTGATTGTCAGTAAATCTGCCAGCATCTGTGTCGGGTGATATTCATTCGTCAGTCCATTCCATACCGGAACGCCTGCATATTTTGCAAGTTCTTCTACAATCTCCTGTCCATATCCACGGTATTCAATACCATCAAACATTCTTCCAAGCACACGTGCTGTGTCCTTGATGCTTTCTTTCTTTCCGATCTGCGAAGCCTTAGGGTCCAAATAGGTAGAACCCATTCCAAGGTCTTTTGCTGCAACTTCAAAAGAACATCTGGTTCTTGTACTTGTCTTTTCGAAAATCAATGCCACATTCTTTCCCCGAAGTACATCTACCGGAATTCCCTTTTTCTTCTTGGCTTTCAAATCTGCTGCCAAATCAACCAGATATGTGATTTCTTCTGGTGTAAAGTCCTTTAATGTCAAAAAATGCTTTCCTGTTAAGTTCATTTTATATCCTTCTTTCTATATTCTATCCAATCTGTTGCACCGTATCTAAAATGTTGTTTTTTTATCATAGCACTCTTTTATGCATTATTCAAGAATAAATATACATTTTATACATCAGTATTATTTATATTATACTCTTTTCATACAGATGATTATTTTCTTCTCTGCCTTGCTGCCTCAAACATAAGCACAGATGAGGCTATTGCTGCATTCAAGGATTCCACCTCACCGCACATTGGAATTTTAATATAGATTTCTGCTGCGTCTGCCACTTCCTGACGCAGACCATTTCCTTCATTGCCAATTAAAAATGCTGTTCCAATCCTGTAATCTTCCTCTTCATAACCATGCTTTCCCTTTAGATGGGCTGCATAAGTATGAATTTCATAATTCTTTAATCCTTTTATTACTTCCACCAGATTGTCTGTATAAAGAAAGGGCATTCGATAAATCGAACCCATCGTAGAACGGATAACCTTAGGATTGTAAATATCTACACAATCACAGCTCATCAAAACACCGGTAACTCCTGCTGCTTCTCCGGCACGCAGTATTGTCCCGAGATTTCCTGGGTCCTGTAAATTATCAAGGACCATAAGGAGCGGCTTCATTCCATTCTTAGCTTCTAATATTTGTTCCAGAGAATACTGCATTTGATTCATGACAAGCAGAACTCCCTGTGGAGTCTTCGTGTCTGAAACATGGGCAAACACAGAATCCGACAAAATCTCCAGCTTTTTCCCCCATTTTTCCAGATGAAGCTCCTCTTTCTTCTTATTAAAAAAGCTTTCTGAGACATATAACTCTCTTACCATTTTCTCCGGAGCTTCCACATACATCCGGATTCCCTCTACAATATATACAGAATCCTCTTCCCGGGCCTTCCGCTTCTTCTGCCATGCCAGCAGTTGCTTTACTCTGGCATTACTGCTGCTTGTAATCATAATCTCTTCCTCTGCTCTCATTCATTTAAATCTACATCTTAAAACGATATCCAACTCCCCAGATTGTTTCGATATACTGCGGATTGGAAGTATCATATTCAATTTTCTCACGAATCTTCTTGATATGAACTGTCACAGTTGCAATATCTCCAATGGACTCCATATCCCAGATTTCGCGAAACAATTCATCTTTGGTATATACATGGTTCGGGTGACTTGCAAGGAAGGTAAGTAAATCAAACTCTTTGGTTGTGAAATTCTTCTCTTCTCCATTTACCCATACTCTCCTTGCTGTGGTGTCAATCTTAAGACCACGAATCTCAATGATTTTATTTTCTTCTACTGCACTTCCTATCAGGCGCTCATATCTTGCCAGATGTGCCTTCACTCTTGCTACCAGCTCACTTGGGCTAAATGGCTTTGTCATATAATCATCTGCTCCAAGTCCCAGTCCTCGGATTTTATCGATGTCATCCTTCTTTGCGGAAACCATAATAATCGGTGTATTCTTTTCCTCACGTACTTTTCTGCAAATCTCGAATCCATCTACACCCGGAAGCATCAAGTCTAAAATTACCAGATTAAAATCATCGGACAAGGCCAGTTCTAATCCTTTCACTCCGTCATTTGCCACCTGGACTTCGAACCCACTCAGTTCTAAATAATCTTTTTCCAAATCTGCAATTGCTTCTTCATCTTCCACAATTAATATCTTACTCATTTGCAGGTACCTCCTGATATTTTCTTATTACAAAATACATCACAGTGCCAATTCCTTCCCGGCTTGTAGCCCAAATCTTGCCACCATGGTCCTCAATAATTTTCTTTACAATGGAAAGACCAATTCCACTTCCGCCTTTGGATGAATTTCTGGAAGCATCTGTTCTGTAAAATCGTTCGAAAATGTGCGGCAAATCTTTCGCTGCAATGCCCTTTCCATTATCCTCCAGCTCTACCTGTATAAAATCACCTACATCCTTCACACGAAGGTTAATCTTACGCTTGTCGCGTTCCGTATACTTCAGCGAATTGCTGACAATGTTATTGATAACTCTTTTCAACTGTTCCGGGTCTGCAATGATCATCTGATCTGAATCCACATAGTTAAAGTAGCCAAACTCTACGTTCTTTGCTTCCAGTTCCATGGCCAAATCCTCTGCACAGTCATCAAAATATGCATTTACAGAGATTGGAGCAAAATTGTATGGAATACGGTTCGTATCAATCTTCGAATATAATGTCAGTTCATTGATCAGCAAATTCATTTCATTTGCCTTATTGTAAATCGTTCCCAGGTATTTGTCCATCTTCTCCGGTGTATCTGCAACCCCGTCGCGGATTCCCTCCACATAACCCTTAATCGCGGTAATCGGTGTTTTTAAATCATGGGAAATATTACTGATCAATTCCTTGCTTTCCCGGTCTGACTGAATCTTCTCCTCCGCATTTTCCTTCAGCCTGGCCCTCATATCTTCAAATGCCTGAATCAATTGTCCCATCTCGTCATTGCCTTCCGGTTTTAATTCGAAGTCCAAATCTCCGGACTGTACACGCTTTGCAGCCTCCTGCAAACGGTTAATCTGGCGAATCATACTTCCATAAACCCACAAAACCAATACCATGGCAGTAAGAATTAAAATACAGATGATAGACACACTCATATGTAATAAAAACTGACGGACTTCCGGCATTTCCTTCAGAAAATTTAAAGAATGGGAGAATGTCTGATATTCATTTCCTGTTAATCCATACGTCTTCTCAATTACCTTAATCTGATACTGTGCAATTCCCCAGATAAATGCAGAGCTTAAAATAAGCGGAAGTGTCATGATCACAATAAAGGAAATCAAAAGACGGTTCTTTAATTTCATAAGGATTCCTCCTCCATAGCTTCGATTATGAAGCGTGTTTTGTTTCATATTCTTTAGAATAACACAAAAACGGACGCTTCACATCAAAGCGTCCGTAAATTTTTCTAAAAATTCTATAAATACGTTTTCAGGACTTCTACTTTGTCCAGTTTTTCCCATGGTAAATCAAGATCATTGCGTCCAAAGTGTCCGTAAGCTGCTGTCTGTTTGTAAATCGGTCTTCTCAAATCCAGCATTTTAATGATTCCTGCCGGTCTTAAATCAAAGTTTTCTCGAATGATGTCTACCAGCTCATGGTCAGCCAATTTTCCTGTGCCAAAAGTGTCCACCATAATCGATGTAGGCTGTGCTACACCAATTGCATAAGAAAGCTGAATCTCACATTTCTTTGCAAGTCCTGATGCTACAATATTCTTTGCTACATAACGGGCTGCATATGCTGCAGAACGGTCTACCTTTGTACAATCCTTTCCGGAGAAAGCTCCACCACCGTGACGAGCCATTCCACCATAAGTATCTACGATAATCTTACGTCCTGTAAGTCCACTGTCTCCGTGAGGTCCACCAATCACGAAACGTCCTGTAGGATTGATAAAGAATTTTGTATTTTCATCTACCATATGAGCCGGAAGAATCTCATCAAAGATATATTTTTTTACGTCTTCATGAATCTGTTCCTGTGTCACATCCGGGTCATGCTGTGTAGAAAGAACCACTGCATCCAAACGGGCAGGCACACCATTTTCATCATATTCTACAGTAACCTGTGTCTTTCCATCTGGGCGAAGGTAGGAAAGTGTTCCGTTCTTTCTTACTTCTGTCAGGCGACGGGAAAGCTTATGTGCAAGTGCAATCGGATATGGCATATATTCTTCTGTTTCATCAGAAGCGTATCCAAACATCATACCCTGGTCTCCGGCACCAATTGCTTCTAGTTCTTCATCTGTCATCTTGTTTTCTTTAGCTTCCAATGCCTTATCTACTCCAAGTGCAATGTCTGCTGACTGTTCATCAATAGCAACCATAACACCGCAGGTGTCTGCATCAAATCCATACTTTCCTCTTGTATAGCCAATCTCTCTGACTGTATCGCGCACAATTTTCTGAATATCTACATATCCCTTTGTTGTGATTTCTCCCATTACAAATACAAGTCCCGTAGTTGTTGCTGTCTCACATGCTACACGACTCATCGGGTCCTGTTCCATAAGTGCATCCAGAATTGCATCTGAAATCTGGTCGCACATCTTATCCGGATGTCCTTCAGTTACTGATTCTGATGTAAATAATAATCTCTCCATGTTTTTTCCTTTCTGTATTCTTTCTCTGCGGGATTGAGAAGAGAATAGGAACCTATTTCCTATGAACTAAAAAAGGTCAATCCCAAAGGATTGACCTGACATTCTATCTAATCAATCCTCTTATTGTTCGATTGCTCGCTCAGGTTGGCACCTTCCTTTACCGGGGTTGCCGTGGCTTCGCAGGTCCTTTGTACCTCCACCACTCTGAATAAGAGAAAGTTCATTTTTATTTGTTACGGATGATATCATAGCACTTTCTATATATGATGTCAACCCATAGATTATCTGCTTATTGATTAGGATTTCTTGATTAACTTACTTTTAATCTGAATTTCTGAATATCTCTTTCACTGGATACTTTCTCGATCACAGCTCCAAGTCCCTTCAGTTTTTCCTCAAACCGCTCATATCCTCTCTGGATATACACAATATCATCTACCAATGTAATTCCTTCTGCAGCAAGCCCTGCAATTACAAGAGCTGCTCCTGCCCGAAGGTCCGGGGCACTTACCTGTGCTCCTGAGAATTTGGCCACACCTTCAATCGTAGCTGAATTGCCCTCAATCTTCACATTAGCACCCATTCTTGCAAGTTCATCCAGATATTTGAAACGATTCTCAAAAATACTCTCTGTAATCGTGCTTGTCCCTTTGCAAAGAGCAAGTGTTACTCCAATCTGTGGCTGCATATCCGTCGGAAAACCAGGATATGGTAATGTCTTTACATGGGTATTGCGTAACGCACCTTTTGACACGACGCGAACCGCATCATCAAATTCTTCTACTTCACATCCAATCTCCACCAGTTTGGCAATGGTTGCTTCCAGATGCTTTGGAATTACATTCAATACCGTAACGTCTCCTCGTGTTGCAGCTGCTGCAAACATGAAAGTACCCGCTTCAATCTGATCCGGGATAATGGAATAAGTTGTTCCATGAAGTCTTGATACACCACGAATCTTAATCACATCTGTTCCTGCTCCTCGGATATTCGCTCCCATACTGTTCAGGAAATTGGCAACATCCACAACGTGTGGTTCTTTTGCCACATTTTCCAGTATGGTCATTCCGTCTGCCATTACAGCTGCCATCATGACGTTAATTGTTGCACCAACACTGACCACATCAAAGTAAATATGCTTTCCGGTCAGACGCTCTGCATCTGCAATAATCTTACCATGCTCTATGTCTACATAAGCTCCCAGTGCACGGAAACCTTTCAAATGCTGGTCAATTGGACGGCTTCCGATGTTACATCCTCCCGGAAGTGCCACTTCCGCTCTTTTGTATTTTCCAAGAAGCGCTCCAAGAAGATAGTACGATGCTCTGATTTTCTTGATATAATCATATTCAATATCAAAGTTGCCAATTCCTCTGCCATGCACTTTCACTGTATGCCGATCGATTCTCTGCACATCAGCGCCAATCCCTTCAATTGCCTCTAACAAAACATTGATATCATTTACATCGGGTAAATTTTCAATTGTAACTGTCTCATCTGACATAATTGATGCTGCAAGAATCGGAAGTGCAGCATTCTTTGCTCCGCCAATTTCCACTTCTCCAACCAATGGATTTCCACCCTTAATAATATACTGTTCCATAATACACCTCTGTTGCCGGTTTCTAATTTATATTATTCTTCAAAGAAAGAACCTCATACTCACTGTTCTAAATAAGCCTCGGTATTCTGGTTCTGACGATATTTTCAATTTTAAATGAATACTAAGCTTTAAAATACATACTAATTCGTGGAATATTATAACATACAGGTATTGTAATTGTAAAACCTTTTCTGCTATTTAGGAAATACTTTGTTAAACATTTGTAAGATTTTGATACATTTCACATTAAATTCCTAATATTTCTTGAACTTTTCCAATAGTCCCTTCCAAATCCAATCCTTCTTCGCTTACTGTAATATCCGCATATTTTTCAAATAAGCTTGTTCTTTCCTCATACAAATCTTTCAGCGACTGTCCTTCCCGCAAGGTAACTCCTCGCTTTTTCGGGTCATCAATACGCTCTGCAATCGTCTGATATGAGGTCTGTAAATAGATGATAGTTCCTATTTCTTTGTAATGCCGCATAGCCTCTTCACAGTATACAACACTTCCGCCCGGCGAAATCACCGCGTATTCTGCAACGAGATCACGATTTACTTGATTTTCAATTTCCAGAAAACCATCAATGCCTTTCTCTGCAATAATTTCGCACAGCAGACGTTTTTCCTGTTTCTGAATCAATAAATCGGTGTCAATAAATTCATATCCCATTCTCTTTGCAATTACAACTCCTACCGTACTTTTCCCTACTGCAGGCATGCCTATAAAAATAATGTTCTTCATCTGTGCTTTTTCGTTCATTTGTATTTTGTTCCTTTACCATATGATTCTTTTCTGTCTTCTCCGTCTGTCTGCTCTCCGTCTTAGAACTTCCTGATATAAAAGAACCTCCGCTAAATCCCGAATTCTGTCATCATCCCATTTCCCCTGTTCCTGCTTCCTGACCTGTTCCTGAATTCGTCTGCTCATCAAGCGCAGTTGCAATTTATCCGGATATTCATCATACATCATACTTTCTTCATATTCGAAACGGTCACATTCCTCTTCCACATAGGGTATCATGATTTTTGCCAAATCCGGATACATACTTCTTACATATTCATAATCTCTTCTGTCAAGTCTTTCTTCACCAAACAAATCCTGTGACGGATACATCATATAATAAGGCAGCTTCGTTTCCACGATTCACACCCCTTGCACTCAATTATGCTTTATTATATGTCAAATTGCAAGAGTTGTGACTTAAAAAGGTTCACCAGACCTTTGCGTCGAATGCTTGGAAACTAAAAAAAGACCACTGCCCCGGAAAGTATATCTTCCAAAGCAATGGCCTTTAAAATCTTTTATTCGATTGTTTCAATACGAGCGACGGCACGTTTCAGCGAAGCTTCTGCACGTTTCAGGTCAATTCCTTCCTGCTTTGCAGCAAGTCTTTCTTTGGCACGTTCATAAGCAGCTTCTGCACGGTCAAGATCAATATCCTCTGGCCACTGAGCATTTTCAGCAAGTACTGTCACTTTTTCTTTTAAGATTTCTATAAAGCCTCCAAGAATAGCAGCTTTCTTCTTCTCACCATCATTGTGTATGGTCATAACACACGGCTCCAGAATGGTTGTGAGTGGAATATGCTGTGCATACACACCCATCTGTCCTTCTGTGCTGGTGAACTCCAGGAATTCTGCTTCTCCCTCATAAAAAGAGGTATCCGGAGTGATAATGCTTAATTTAAATTTTTCTGCCATAGGACGTCCCTCCTATTTCACACGGGCGAGCACGTCATCAATATTACCTGCATTCAAGAAAAGACCTTCTGGAATATCATCATGTTTTCCTTCAAGAATTTCTTTGAAGCCCTGAATTGTCTCACTAATCGGAACGTAACGTCCTTCAAGACCTGTAAACTGTGTAGCTACATGGAATGGCTGTGACAGGAATCTCTGAACTTTACGTGCACGTGCAACGACAAGTTTATCTTCTTCTGAAAGTTCATCCATACCAAGGATAGCAATAATATCCTGTAATTCATTGTATTTCTGAAGAATTTCCTGTACTCCACGAGCAACCTTATAGTGTTCTTCACCTACGATATGTGGATCAAGAATACGAGAGGTTGAACCAAGCGGGTCTACTGCAGGGTAGATACCTAATTCTACGATCGCACGAGAAAGAACTGTTGTCGCATCCAAGTGTGCAAAAGTGGTCGCTGGAGCCGGGTCAGTCAAGTCATCGGCTGGCACGTAAACGGCCTGTACAGATGTGATAGAACCATTCTTTGTAGATGTAATACGTTCCTGAAGAGCACCCATTTCTGTCTGCAGTGTAGGCTGATAACCTACGGCTGATGGCATACGTCCAAGAAGGGCGGAAACCTCTGATCCAGCCTGTGTAAAACGGAAAATGTTGTCGATGAAAAGAAGTACGTCCTTTCCACCTTTGTCACGGAAGTATTCAGCAAGAGTAAGTCCCGTAAGACCAACTCTCATACGAGCTCCAGGTGGTTCGTTCATCTGACCGAATACCATGGCTGTTTTCTTGATAACTCCTGACTCTGTCATTTCTGTATATAAGTCGTTTCCTTCACGAGTACGTTCACCTACACCTGTGAATACAGAATATCCACCATGCTCCGTAGCAATGTTGGTGATAAGCTCCTGAATAAGTACGGTTTTACCTACACCGGCACCACCGAACAGACCAATCTTACCACCCTTCTGATATGGGCAGAGAAGGTCTACTACTTTGATACCTGTCTCTAACATTTCTGTTTCTGTAGCCTGTTCTTCAAAGCTTGGTGCTTTTCTATGAATTGGCAAGTATTCAACACCTTCCGGTGCCGGCTTTTCATCGATAGGCTCACCAAGTACGTTGAAGATACGACCAAGTGTTGCCTCGCCAACTGGAACGGAAATAGATTTTCCAGTTGCAACTGCGTCCATCCCACGAACAAGTCCGTCTGTTGGACCCATGGCGATACATCTTACTGTGTCGTCACCCAAATGCTGTGCAACCTCAACTACAAGTTTTTCTCCGGCTTTTGTTGTAATCTCAACGGCTTCGTTGATTTCCGGTAACTTTCCTTCGGAAAACTTAAGGTCAAGTACGGCACCGATAATCTGGGTGATCTTCCCTATATTCTTATCTGCCATTTTTTCCTCCTTGTTTACTGGAACTTAAAATCAATTAACCAATTGCTTCTGAACCGGCGATAATTTCTGTAAGTTCCTGAGTAATAGCACCCTGACGTGCTCTGTTATATTTCAATTCCAAATCATTAATAATATCTTCTGCATTGCTTGTTGCAGAATCCATAGCCTGCATACGGGCTCCATTTTCACTTGCAACCGCTTCAACAAAAGCGCCATACAGAATACTGCTCACATATTTGGGAACCAGGAGTTTGATTGCCTCTTCTTCGTTTGGTTCGAAGTTCATAGGGGTAAGCTTATCCATATCGGATGCTCCTGTCTCCTCTCCTGCAGCTGCGTCATCTGCTTCTACCGGAAGCACTTTCATCAGTGTAGGAATGTGGCTTACTGTGTTCTTAAAGAAAGTATAGGCAAGATAGATTTCACCAATTTCCCCATTGATATAATCCTCAAGGAGTCTGTTGGTGATCACTCTTACGTCTTCATAAGTAGGAGCATCGATTGCTTCGGAATAATTCGCAACGATATCATATCCTCTATGTTTTAAGAGTTCGAAACCTTTTCCACCTACTGCATAAATGCGAGTTGTTTCTTTATCAAAATCTCCACCAGTAATTAACTTTACAATATTTGAATTGTATCCACCTGCGAGACCTCTGTTTGACGTGACAACTACAACCGCTTTTTTATTACAGCCATTAGACTGTACATACGGATGATTCACGTTTCCTGCTTTTGCAAGCAGTGAAGTCATTGTCTGATACATACAATTAAAATATGCTTTCGAATCCTCGGCGTGGCTTCTTGCTTTCTGTAATTTAGCGGTAGAAACAAGCTTCATGGCTTTGGTAATCTGCTGCGTGCTCTGAACACTGACTCGACGCCGCTTGATATCTTTCATAGATGCCATGATGTGTCACCTCTTCCTAGAATTCTTTCTTGTATTCGTCAATTGCTTTCTTGAGCAGTTCTTCATTTGCCTCTGTAAGCACTTTTTCAGTCTTAATGCTTTCCGGGATTTCTGGATATTTTGTATTGATATAATCAAACAATCCCTGTTCAAAGCGTAAGATATCTTCTGTCGGAATATCAAGAATCAGTTTCTTAACTGCTGCGTAAATGATGATTACCTGATATTCAACCGGCATTGGCTGATACTGTGGCTGCTTCAGCATTTCTTTAATTCTTTCACCCTGTGCAAGACGTTCTTTTGTATCTGCATCAAGGTCGGAACCAAACTGTGCGAAGGATGCCAGCTCACGATACTGTGCAAGGTCTGTACGAATAGTACCGGCAATCTTCTTCATTGCCTTAATCTGAGCAGAACCACCTACACGGGATACAGAAAGACCAGCATTAATAGCTGGACGGAATCCGGCATTGAACATTTCTGTTTCAAGGAAGATCTGTCCATCTGTAATAGAAATTACGTTTGTTGGAATATACGCAGATACGTCACCTGCCTGTGTCTCAATAATTGGAAGAGCGGTAAGTGAACCACCACCCAGCTTATCTGAAAGACGAGCAGCTCTTTCCAAAAGTCTTGAATGCAGATAGAATACGTCACCTGGGTAAGCTTCACGTCCTGGTGGACGACGAAGGAGCAAGGAAAGTGTACGGTATGCAGTCGCATGTTTGGACAAGTCATCGTATACAACGAGTACGTCTTCCCCGTTTTCCATCCATTCTTCACCAATTGCACATCCTGCATATGGAGAGATGTACTGAAGTGGTGCAAGTTCTGATGCTGTAGATGCAACAACAGTTGTATAATCCATAGCACCGTATTTTTCAAGGGTCTTAACGATTGATGCTACTGTGGAAGCTTTCTGTCCGATAGCAACATAAATACATTTTACGCCCTGACCTTTTTGGTTAATGATTGTATCGATGGCAATAGCAGTTTTACCTGTCTGTCTGTCACCGATGATAAGTTCACGCTGACCACGTCCGATTGGAACCATGGCATCAATAGCTTTAATACCTGTCTGAAGAGGAGTATCTACAGACTTACGGGTAATTACACCAGGAGCGACACGTTCAATCTGACGGTACTTATCTGCCTGGATAGGTCCCTTTCCATCGATTGGCTGTCCTAATGCATTTACAACACGGCCTAACATGCAGTCACCAACTGGTACTTCTACAACTCGTCCAGTTGTCTTAACTGTGTCACCTTCATTAATATTCTTGTGATCACCAAGAAGAACGGCACCTACGTTGTCTTCCTCTAAGTTAAGAACCATTCCATATACTTCTGAAGGGAACTCCAAAAGTTCTCCCTGCATTGCGTTTTCAAGGCCGTGGACACGTGCAATACCATCTGATACCTGAATTACAGTACCAACGTCAGATACGTTCAGTTCAGATGAATATCTTTGAATCTGTTCTTTAATCACAGAACTTATTTCTTCTGGTCTTAAATTCATGGAACGAATCCACCTTCTTTCTTGTCATTTTACACCTGAATTTTTCTCAGGTCTTTCGATAATTCATATAACTTTGTCTTGATACTTGAATCGACTACGCGGTCACCAATGCGGATGACAACTCCGCCAATCAGTGATTTGTCAACAGAATAATTCATTTCGAACTGTTCATACTTCGTTGTATCAAGAAGTCGTCTGATAATATTTGCTTTCTGATCACCGGTCAATGGCAATGCCGATGCCACATAAGCAATTCCGATTTTCTTTTCTTCTTTTACCAATCCGATTACATAATCGAACACGGATTCAATCTGGCTGTAACGCCCTTTTGCAATCATCAGTTTCATCAATTCCACGATCTCATCGGATACACGACCACGGAAGATATTCTCAATGACGCTTTCTTTTTCTTCACGGATAATCTTCGGATTGTCAAGGAGCTTCTGAAGGTCTTCATTTTCTCCCAAAATCTTGCGAAGTTCACAGATTTCTTCATACATTTCATCCATGCGTCCAGCTTCCAAAGCTGCTGCAAACAGGGCATCACCGTAAACCTTTGCTACTAACTTAGCCATGTCTGCTCACCCATTTCTTTTAATGTTTCGTCAATCAGACTATCCTGAATATTCACGTCAACAGAAGCTGCCACAGCTTTTCCTGCCATCATTGTTGCAATTGAAATCATTTCCTGCTTCATATCATCCAAAGCACGTTTCTTTTCAAGTTCAATTTCATTTCTTGCACGGTCAACAATCCGGGCTGCTTCTTCTTTGGCTTCAGCAACGATTTTTTCTTCATTCTTCGTCGCTTTCTTACGAGCTTCGCTTAAGATTACCTGAGCTTCTTTATCTGCTTCTTTCAACTTCTGCTCGTATTCTTCTTTATAGGCGATGGCTTCTTCTCTTTCTTTCTTAGCCGTTTCCTGTTCATCAGCTACACGCTGCTTACGCTTTTCGAGCATATCACGAACCGGGTTAAAGAAGAGATATGACATTGCTGTGAATAACACAAGCATACTACATGCCATAACAACTGTATCAAAAAGAAGTTGCGCATCTATGTTAAATAAACGCTCCAAGGCTTAGCCTCCTTTCTCTCATTTTTCACAAGGCAAAACCTGTCTCTTAGAGTTTTCCAAGAAGTGGGTTTGCGAATAAGAGAATCAGGGCAACAACCAGACCATAAAGACCTGTTGTCTCTGCAATAGCCTGTCCTAAAATCATGGTAGATGTAATATCTGATTTTGCTCCTGGATTACGTCCTACTGCTGCAGCACCATGTCCTGCGGCAATACCCTGACCAACACCAGGTCCGATACCTGCGATCATCGCAAGACCTGCACCAACTGCTGAACACGCTAAAATTAAACCTTCGTTCGAAATATTCATAACTAATTTCCTCCTGTTTATGTTTTCTTTTTTCTTTTTTGATTTTAAACACTATTCCGGTATTTTGTCTGTGATCCATACCATTGTCAGCATACAGAATACATATGTCTGAATAGCACCTGAGAACACATCAAAGTATGCATGGAGAATACCAGGCCAGAACCATGCGATCTTGTACAACAGTCCATAAATAAGTCCCATGATAACAGTTCCTGAAACTACGTTACCAAACAAACGCAGCGAAATTGAAATCGGCTGTGCGACCTCACCAATCAGGTTAATTGGGAATAAGAATGGCAATGGCTTAAATAAGTTGGTAAATGCACCGAACTTATTCCATTTGATATTGTTGTACTGAACCATTACAGATGTAATAAGTCCAAGCGGCAATGTTACACCGTAGTCTGCAGTAGGTGGTCTTAATCCTAAAAGACCTGAGATATTCGCAATCAACAGGAAGATAAATAATGTTCCGATGTAATTGCGATACTTTACTGCATGTTTCCCCATATTGCCTTTTACCAGATTATCAAGCATCTCGACAATCAGCTCTGCAATATTCTGGAGAGTCCCCGGTCTTCCTTCTTGGTCTTTCAACTTCGAATGGACAACCAGTGAAAAAATCAGTAATATCATTACAACAATGAGAATACTGACATGGGTGGTGGTCAACCATAATTCCTGTCCGAATAAATGAAGTTTAACCAGACCGTGAATTTGGAAATCCGGCTCTTTCGCCGCCAGTATTCCTAAGCTAGTTCCCACTTCTTCCACCTCCTTTACTTATTCTTTTTTAAAACTTTTTGCAAGACCGGCTGTAAATAAGCCGACACTTTCAATCCCATTACTCCAGCGAGCAATGTGAGCACATTGGCAATGCCCAGATAAGCGACTGCGATAAACACTACAACCACCACTATGTATCGCTTCATATAGGACTTCTGCATGTACTTTTTTGCTCCTGCCTCCCCCAAATCCAACGCTTCAATCAAAGAGTTCTTCATATGAATCAGCATACCGGCACCGATTGCGATTCCAATCCATAACCCACAGGTCATCTTTAATAAATCTCCCGGAAGAAAAATACAGATAACCTGAAGAATAACTCCATATACTACCATTGTTATCAGCATCTCTCTGGTTAATTCATCTGGCTTTCCCATGGTCACTCTCCTCCCTGCTTAGTAACGTTTCTTTTTGTCTTCTGGATCTTCATTGGCATGCCGCGCCAGAATATATGCATTACGCATTCCAGCCACAACACCCATGATTACCAACGGGATAAACACCGGAAAATTAATTTTCTTTTCCAGCCATGAGCCGAGAAAAGTGCAAAATAAAACAGGAACAAGAATACTAATGCCAAGCTGTGATACTAATGCAAATGTTCGATATACACTCTGCTTATACTTCATATATCTGTCCCCGTTTCCTGAAATTTCTCTAAGCCATATTATACTCATATTTTTGCTTCATGTCCAGTCATTTTAAAAACTCTGTATGTTTTTTTACTGTATTTGTCCACTCTTTTTTTTATTTCCCCAACTCGTCTGTCTTTTATTTGAAAATATCTGAATTTTCTGTTTTTGAAACTCTTTATCGTATTAACACCAAAGACACCCTTATTCAAGCGAACAGGATGTCTTTCTATCGTTTTTTATACTTTTATTTTTCCCACTCCAGACGGTGAAGATGTCCTTCTGTATTCATTCCGGCAAATCCATTCTGTCTTAGGGCTTCATACAGAACAATTGCTACTGAATTTCCCAAATTCAGTGAGCGGATATCTCCAATCATCGGAATACGCAGTGTGTCCTCCTTGTGATGTGCAAGAATTTCTTCCGGTATTCCGGCGCTTTCTTTTCCAAACATAATATAGCAGTCATCTTCATACTGTACATCTGTATATAAATTTGGCGACTTCGTGGTTGCCATATAGATTTTTGCATCAGGATTCTTCTCCAGAAAGTCCTGATAATCAATGTAGGTCGTCACATCCAGAGAATCCCAGTAATCCATTCCTGCCCGTTTCAGATTCTTCTCGTTCAGTCGAAATCCCAGAGGTTCGATCAAATGGAGTCTGGTTCCTGTAGCCACACAGGTTCTTCCAATATTTCCCGTATTTGCCGGTATTTCCGGCTCAAAAAGTACAATGTTTAACATAAAACTGCCTCTCTTTTTCTCTATTCATCTGTTTTCTGCATACAATTACTGAAAAATCTCATCAGTTCATCCTGTGCAGGCCGGTCCAGATACCGTTTTTCTCCGCCATTCATGAGAACCCGTTCTACACGGTCCGTCGTATAACCAATCACTGCAGCCGGCAAATTCTCTGCGCACAGTTGTTCCACAAGTTCCTCTCCACCGGTTGTCACTACAAGAATACATCCTGTGCTTGTAAGCTGATAAGGATTCAAGTGGAAACATTCGCAGACCTCAATTGTTTCCTGTCGCACCGCAATTTTTCTCATATCCACCGAAAGTCCGATTTCTGCGCCCTCGGCCATTTCCCATAAAGCTCCAAGAATACCGCCTTCCGTAACCGAATGCATAGCCGATATTCCCTGACAGCTTGCCTTTTCAATCACAGGAACTGCATACAATTCATTCTGATATGTTTCTAATTTATTTAGGAAAACGGGAATAAAACGTTTTTTCAGTTCTTCTTCCTTTTCTCTTTTGATTCGGAGACTGCCCTCCAATCCCACATGGCCCAGCAGAACAATATCTTGATTTGGCCTGGCCATACTACTTCGAATCAGATTCTCTTTCCGTACAGTTCCCAGTCCATTTGCATGTACAATCGTTGTCTGAATTCCGGGAACAATCTGTACATCTGCTTTCATAATCGGAAGATTCCATTTTCCAGCCCTTTCTTCCGCTATTGCCATCATCGTTTTTATCCGGGATTCATAAGCAAATTCCGGTAATAAAATCTGCAATTCTACTCCCGCGACAGTTGCTCCCCTTACAGCCAGCGCATTAGCGGTCTGCGCCATAGCAAACATACACAAATCCTTCTCGTTTCCATACAGTGAAACATTGCTTGATAAAACCATATCTCCCGCCGCTTCCTGTATTCCGCAGCAGGCTTCCTCTCTTGAAGGAGTCCAAAGCATTTTGTTTTTTCCTTTATTTTCTTCTATCCGCAGTTGTTTCTGCACAGACCTCCGATAAACAGTCTGAGTTATCTTTCCTGCTTTCATACTATTTGTCCTCGTTATCTTTCCACTATTCTGCCTGTGAATTTTCTTCCGTTTGTCCGGTCTGCTGTTCCAGACTCTCTGCCTGACTGATAGCCGCCTCAATCTGGCTCTTATCCTGAGTCTTAACCGCATTTTCCACCAAAGCAGTGGCCTCACTGTTTTCCGAATATGTACCTACTGTGATTTTAAATTCGGAAGGATTATAGCGGCTGTTATTCATTACCTTACGGCTGACTTCTTTATTGTCTTCATAAACAACCTTCCAAAGCTTAGCAACCCGTCCATTTATTTTAGAACCCTCACTGTTCATTTTGCCCAGTGGAAGACTGGAATCGGTCACATATTTTGTGGTGTAGTCAAGCACTTCCAGTGTTTCACTTTCATATTCTACCGAACGATTTGACGGCCTTGTCTCTTTTCCATAAATATGGAACCACAGATTATTGGAACCATCCAGATATCCTTCAATCAAAACCGGGGTGTCATAAGAATTTTTAAACTGTAAATCCTTAAGTCCCTCCGCAATGGCTGCATCTCTCGACGGGTCTACATAAGTCACTATCATAGAATGGGCGCTCCGGGTTACAATTTCCAGTTCTGCATAAAGTACTGCATTATAAAGGGTCGTAGAAACCTGACAAAGTCCGCCCCCAATATTCTGTACTACCTGTCCATTTTCATAAGCGCTGCCTGATACATAGCCATTTTCCTCTGTATACGGAATTGTCGCCTGCTCTACTGAATATGTTTCTCCCGGCATAAGCACTGTACCATTAATCAGTTCTGTGGCTCTTGCAATATTAGTTACGCGGCTTCCCGAACCGGCCACTGTATAGAAAGAGCCCAGTTCATCCTGAATGGATTCTAAATCTTCCCTGCGGATTTCCGGTTCTTCTACTGTCTGAATAGCTTCAAATTCCAAATCCTTATAATCCCACTCTGTATTCAGGTACTCTGTCAGCTTTTCAATAGAAGTGTCTGTATCAATGATCGTTCCTTCCACTTCATCTGTAATTTCAAATCCATTTCCCGTGTGACGGATTGTTGCATTTTGAGCACGTACCTCCAACGGCTGAGCCTTTTCTGCAATAACAGCCGACGTTTTCTCTTTATCCAAAGCAAAATCATCATCGAAAATCTTATTCTCTTTCTTTAATTTCCGAAGCTGATTCCATCGCTTCCACACAGAGCCTGTCTTTCCATAATTGATAGCCTGTTTCACCGTTTTATCCACATTGCCCATGGAAAGTCCCAGTTCCCGAAGCGTTGTTTCCGTCGACTCCCCTCCTACCTTAATCGTGGTTTTTACAGAACCATACTCCTCTACCCTGGCAAGAAGTGCCTGCTTTGCCTCTTCCTCGTTCATACCAGAAACATCCGTTTCACCTATATATACATGTTCATGGATTACCTTGGCATCTGTCCTGTTGACATAGCGGTACATGGCAAAGTAAATCACCAGACACACCAGCACCACTGAGCCTCCAATCTTGATACACAGATTTCTTTTTCTTCTCCTCCTTGCTTTGGAACGCGCATGAATATTTCTCTTCTTCTTGCTCATTTCAAAATCCTCTCTTTAACCTCTCGTTTTACATTAATGCCGGAAGTATGCTGCCTGCCAGCATCGTTACAACCAGAATGCAAATAATAACTGCCGCAATCCTCTGCGTTGTCTTTGGGTTAAACATGATTCTCACCTCGTGTCAAATATTTCCTTACATTTTATACTCTTTATTCTTGTTTTGCAAGAACCCGCTCCGGATTTTCTACCTCTTCCACTCGTGCCTGATAATTGAGTGGATTGCGCTTCTGATAATCAAACAAAAGCAATACCGTACGGCTCTCCATATTTCCCATAACATCCCACGAAAACTTTTCCAGATGAGTCATCTTACGCAATTTTCGTTTTTCACTGGTTTCATAATCGCCAAGATATTTTCTTTCTTCTGCCTCTCTGTCATAAAATCTGCGTTCTTCTTCTTTATCCAGCAATTCTTCTCCGGCAAACTCCGGTCTGTTCTTGGCATTTTCGCGTAAATAAAAATCGAGAATTAACAGTTGTCTGTACTGTTCGAGGTGCTGTGCGTCCTTTTCCCCGGCAAAATCCAGCAATATTTCATAACGCGAAGTCCTGGAATGATTCAGCAGATGAAGTCCGTGCTTCTCATAATACACAGCCAGCTCCTCAAACATGCAAAAGGCATCTGAAAACTGCCTTTCCAGCCACGGAAGCGTATAGCAGAACTGGCGGCTGTTATAATAGACCTCCACCATTTCTTCGATGCCTTTTAGGCGAAGTGTATCTTCATACGGAAGCCATCTGGTATAAAGGACCTCATAAGGAGGGCGTCCTTTGTAAACAAGTCCATAGTTTTCCTTCTGTTCTTCCATATAGGAGCCCTTCAAAACCTTCAGAAATCCAAGTTGAAGCTGCTCCGGCTGCAGGGCGTAAACATCTACAAAGGATTTATGAAAGCTTTCGTAATCCTCGTAAGGAAGTCCCGCAATCAGATCCAGATGCTGATGAATATTTCCATAGCCATTGATCTGCTTTACAATTCTTGCCACCTCTTCGAATTTCATTGTCCTTCGGATTTCACGAATGGTTTTTTCATTGGTGGACTGAACCCCGATTTCCAACTGAATCAGTCCCGGTCTCATATGACTCATCAATTCCAATTCCGCTTCATTTAACAGATCTGCCGACACTTCAAAATGGAAATTGGTCACTCCATTATCATGTTCCATAATATAGGACCAGATTGCCATTGCATGGTCATGCTTACAGTTAAAGGTACGGTCCACAAATTTTACCTGGGGAACCTTATGGTCAATAAAAAACTGTAATTCTTTCTTTACCATATCCAAATTGCGGAAACGAAGACATTTATCAATAGAAGACAGGCAATAACTACAGGAAAATGGACACCCTCTGCTGCTTTCATAATAAATAATTTTATGTTCAAACTCCTTCATATCATGATAAACAAAAGGGACTTCACTTAAATCCATAGTCTTGCGCCAGGCGTTTTCGCAAATCTCTTCACCTTTTCTGTAAACAATCCCTTCTATCTGGTCTAATGTCCTCTCATTTTCCTTATTATTATAAAATTCAACAAGGTCACAGAAGGTCTTCTCCCCCTCCCCCTTCATCACACCATCTATTTCTGGCAGTCGTGTAAGCACAGCCGGCCCATCATAGGACACCTCCGGTCCTCCGACCCAGATGAGCATCTCTGGCAAGAGCTTATGAATTTCGCGAACAATTTCTTCCACGTAGTTCAGATTCCAGATGTAACAGGACAGACACAGCATGTCCGGCTTTTTCTTATATATATCCTGCAAAATATCATCTGTCTGCTGGTTGATCGTATACTCCGCAAGTTCAATTTCCGTACACTCTTTCGTTTTTTCAGTCAGATTACGTTCCGCATACGCTTTCAGGCTGTATACTGCAAGATTAGAATGAATATATTTTGCATTGATAGCAGTCAATAAAACTTTCATCATCGTTCCTCCTTGGGTTTACTCCTTAATCATACGATATTTTTCTCGATTGTGAAACAAAAACTCGCGGATTAGTTGACATTTCTCCAAAAACCAGTTAAAATTAATACTCGTGCAGCCGGGGTGTTAGCGGTACCTTGTACCTACAATCCGCTATAGTAGGGGTGATGCTGTGCCGAGGGCTTTTTTGGTCAAAGCTGCCTTTGGTTTGTGACGTTGATATCTGGGTCTTACGCGGCAGGAATCTGTGAACCGTGTCAGGTCGGGAACGGAGCAGCACTAAGCAGAAGCTTCTGGGTGCCGTAAGGCAGCCTGGGTTGAGTTTACTGCCAGAGTAACGTTTGGTTGAAATTTGTTCGACGCACAGCGCACGTAAAAAGATTTTCTATTTATTTGATTCTTTGATTCTGGTTTTTTATACTTTACTTCCCATAATTACCCATGCTATAATACATGTAATTTGAACGTACTGATTGTGAAGGGCGAAACCTTAGCAAAAAGGCGCATGGTATATATCACTTGTCTGTAGAATTTATTTTACAATATTTTGTTGATTAGTTTGATTTGTTATGTCTGCGCCGTCTGGCGCATTTTTTTGTTTCAGACATACTGGAAAAGGAATCCTGTCTTTTATAGGGGCGATTCTTTTCTGCACGACCGTGCTCTTCCTGTCAATACGACTTCGCATAGAAAGGAGATTACATATGTCAGACTCAGAATCGCGAATTGCTCTGATTGGAATCATTGTAAGTAACCACGAATCGGTGGAACAAGTCAATGCTCTGCTGAGCAAATATGGTTCCTACATTATCGGGCGAATGGGCCTGCCTTACCGGGAAAAGAATCTTTCTATTATCAGCGT
The DNA here is from genome assembly GCA_905216215.1 of uncultured bacterium. Lineage (GTDB taxonomy): Bacteria > Bacillota > Clostridia > Lachnospirales > Lachnospiraceae > Allocoprococcus. The sequence goes on from CAJMSZ010000010.1 coordinate 25,563, forward strand.
CGCACTGGATGCACCTAATAATGTCATCAGTGCACTTTCCGGAAAGCTTGGAATGCTTCCGGGCATTACCGCAAAAACTATTTACAACAAAACCGTATAAAGGGGGATTGTCAAATGGGATTAAACAGTGTGCCTTCTGCAGATCGTGTACATATTGGAATCTTCGGTAAACGAAACGCAGGAAAATCTAGTATTATCAATGCAATTACCGGACAGAATCTGGCAATTGTCTCCGATGTTCTCGGAACCACTACAGACCCTGTGTTAAAAGCCATGGAGCTTCTGCCCCTGGGTCCCGTTGTCATCATTGACACGCCAGGTCTGGACGATGAAGGAGAATTAGGAAAGCTTCGTATTCAGAAGGCTTATCAGATATTAAACAAGACAGATATTGCCGTTCTGGTAATCGATGGTTCCTCCGGCGCCACCAAGGAAGACTATGACATTTTGGAACGGATTCGCGCCAAAAAGATTCCTTACGTGGTTGTCCGCAATAAAGCCGACCTTTCAGAAGGCCAGGACAAAGTTGCATTTCCAGCCGAATGGATTACGGTCAAAAATTCCATTGCTGTCAGCACAGCAACAGGTAAAAATATCTACGAGTTAAAAGAATGTATCGCCCATCAGGTTCCACAAGAAGATACTACCCGCAAGATTGTCGGGAATCTTCTGAAACCAAATGACAAGGTTGTGCTGGTTATCCCAATTGATTCCGCTGCCCCAAAGGGCCGTATTATCCTTCCTCAGCAACAGACCATCCGGGATATTCTGGAAGCAGGTGCTGTCGCTGTCGTAACAAGAGATACGGAGCTGACAGAAACCCTCGCCTCACTTGGTACGAAACCAAAGATGGTAATCACAGACAGTCAGGCTTTCGAAAGAGTTTCTGCTGAAACACCTTCGGATATACCTCTGACTTCTTTCTCTATCCTGCTTGCAAGATACAAAGGAAATCTGCGCACCAACGTAAACGGTGCACGCACACTGGACAAGCTAAGAGACGGAGATAAAATTTTAATTTCCGAAGGATGTACCCACCACAGACAATGTGAGGATATTGGAACGGTAAAACTCCCAAAATGGATACAGAACTACACCGGCAAAAAGTTGGAGTTTGAATTTACAAGCGGAACAGAATTCCCGCTAGACTTATCTCCTTATGCCCTTATTGTACACTGCGGTGGCTGTACTCTGAACGAACGGGAAATGAAATTCCGCCTGAAGTGTGCAGAAGACCAGAGCATTCCAATGACCAATTATGGCATTTGTATTGCCTATATGAACGGGATCCTGGAACGAAGCATTGCTCCATTTTCAGATATCTAATATAAACACAAAAGAAGTCGAAACAGGTAACGTCATTTGTTACCTTTCCGGCTTCTTTTCTTTTTACGGAATTTCTTTTTTCTGAATATCCTTTTTCTTTTTCTGTTTTTCTCTTAATTCCTTGAAAAATCCTTTCATCATCTGGGAACATTCCGCTTCCAGTACTCCGGACGTAATTTCCACCTGATGATTAAAACGCTCTACCTGCAACAGATTAAGTATGGAACCGGCACATCCGGCCTTGGGGTTCATGCATCCGATTACCACTCGTTTTACCCTGGCCTGCACAATTGCCCCGGAGCACATCTGACAAGGCTCCAAAGTCACATATAAGATACAATCTTCCAGTCTCCAGTCTCCCATTTTTTTGCTTGCTTTCTTAATCGCAGCCAATTCTGCATGAGCCAATGGATTCTTATCTGTGGTTCTCCGGTTATATCCTCTGCCGATAATTTTTCCTTCATGCACAATCACACATCCGATAGGAACCTCTTCCATTTTCCACGCTTTCTTCGCCTGTCTGATTGCTTCTTTCATATATTTTTCATCTGTCGTCAATTTCTGTCTCATATGTTTCCTCTATCATTCTCCTATAACGCTGCTTACCCTGCGGCACCAGTATCCAAAATTTTCTGTCTCGTCCATTTGCTCTTCCGTCAATTCAACTTCTCCCTCATCTGGTTTCATAAATTGATCAAATCCAAAGGAGTATGCCACCTTTTCCTCATTGGGATGGTAAATTCCAGGTACCCCAATCCAGCATGCGCCTTCTTTTTCAAAAGAAACAAGATGATGATAATTGCGATATCCGTGCAGAAGGAAATGATTATTTGCCAGTTTCCATTCTGCCCGTGGCAGCTTCACTAAATCTTCCCGGGTAATTTTAAAAATCTGGTCTTTCTCATCCAGCCTTTCTGCTTCTTCCGCCTCTGTTATAACTTCCGTCTCCGCATTTTCTTCTGTCTCCGTTATGGCTTCTTCCGATTCCACCGCTTTTTCCGCCTCCGTTATGGCTTCTTCCGATTCCACCGCTTCTTCTGCCTCAATCGCATCTTCCATCTCTTCAGCCGGCTCCGTCCATTCTATTTCTCCTGCTATTTCCTCTTCCAGTTCTTCTTCGCCTTCAAGGGTAGCCGTTTTCAGCAGTTTTTCTTCATACTCTTCTTTTGAAATCATCTGCTCCGGATTGATACGCATTCCATCCCAGGTTGCTCCATACCACAGCTTATTTCCGTTCTCTTCGCTGCTGATCACAATTCCACCTATTCTGTCAAAAATATCCTTTCCACCCACATCCTGAATATCGTATTCCAACCGGTATCCAAAGACCGGAGACTGGCTCCGAATCGTCCCCATGGAAATACCGATACAATTTTCATCTTCCAGATAGACCATAAAAATTTCAAATAACGGATTTTCATCTGTCCGGAATCCCCTCCCGTATATCTGAAGGGACATATTATTTTCCCTGTATTCTCCTCTGACAAACCCCACATTCTGAATCTGTCTTCCGTTTCGATATTCATATAAATATTGGACTATTTTCCGCATAATATGGAATAACTCCTTTACCATCAAATTTCTGTCTATTCCATACTATTCTTTTCTGTCTTAAAAGATTCCAGTCAGTTCCTGATACAGGCGCTTTGCATAACTGTCCGTCATTCCACAGATATAATCCGTCACCAGTAAAATTCTGAGATACAGCTTTTCCGCCTCACTCTTTCCCTTGCTGTGAAAATGGTAAGCTTCTCTGTAATTTTCCGAAATAAAAGAAACCAGACGCATGTGAATGGAGTTTAAATTTTTTCCTTCCACATCGTAATAAATTACTGCATTCATAAATTTATCCATGAGGAAATTCAGTATCATAGATTCCGTGACTTCCATCTTGTATATCTGATAAGAGGTAAATACTCTTCGATATGCCATGTCACCAAGTAAATTCATTAATTCTTCCGCCTCTGTACCATAAAACAAATCATATTTATACTCTCCGTTCATGATGGCATCATAGTTCGAAGTAAATCCGTCAGTCGCACAGTCAATCAGAACCCCCTGAATTCTTATAATCCAGTTTTTAACCGCATATTCTTCCGGCTGTTCTTCTCCTCTTTCCCTGGCACGTGCATAGAGCTCCTCCAGCTTCAAAAGCGGAGAAAATCCATTTTCCTCTTTGTTATTCTGTGATAAACTGCCTAGTTCCTCGCAGAGTGCTCCGTAAGACAGAAAACCTTTGATAAACGCATCTTCGATATCCGCTGTTTTGTACGCAATATCATCTGCGGCTTCCAGGATAAATGCCAGTGGGTGACGATTGCCTTCTGTTCCGGTTGCTTTCTGGACAGTCTCAAACATTTTTCTATCCGCATAATAATATCCCAGCTTCTTCCGCTTAATATCATCCGACTCTTTATCGATTTCCAGCGAAGAAACCGGATACTTTAAAATACTCCCCAAAAGGCCATATGTCAGATTCATTCCCCGCTCATCTACCAGATAATGGAGCTTCGTCACCAGCCGGAAAGCCTGGGCATTTCCTTCGAAATGATACAAATCTTCCAGCATCTGCTCTGTCAGGACCTCGGTAATCTTCTTCCCCTTGAATTCCAGCTTGTCTAGATTCTGTTCAAACCACTCCCGGATAGCCAGCTCTCCAAAATGACCAAATGGTGGATTTCCAATATCATGTATCAAGCCTGCGCACTGAAGAATATTACAGATATCTTCTTTCATCTTTGGGGTAAACGTTTCATCCTTCTGGTATTTCAAAATATTTTCACTAATATTCTGTCCAAGAGATTTTCCAAAAGAAGAAACTTCCAATGAATGCGTTAATCTGGTTCGTATGAAATCACTCTTGTCAAGCGGAAACACCTGTGTCTTATCCTGAAGACGTCTGAAAGATGCACTTCCGATAATCCGATGATAATCCTTCTCAAATTCACTTCTTAAATCTGTAGATAACTTTCTGACATTTGAGGTACTTCCACTTTGACGTTCCCGTTCTGCCGCAAGCAGCTTATTCCATTCCAGATTCCTTTTCATACGTATTTTCTCCTCTTTTCTTTAAATGCCCCAGACCACAATTCCCAAAACTGCTGATAACAGAATCAGCAAAATCGGGGAAAGAGCTTTCTTGGCCCCATATTTGATCCCAAACCAGACAGCTCCAAGAAACAACGTAAGAAGCAATGTCCGTATATTGACTACCAGTTTGGCATTTTGAATAACGCATCCATCTAAAACCATGTATACTCCCACTGCCAGTACAATCCCGATTACACAGGAGCGGACTCCCTCCAATCCTGTCTGTACATAAGAATTGCCCCATACTTTCTTTAGAACAAACATAAAAAGTAAAATAATGAAAAATGCCGGAAGTACAACCGTTATCGTTGCAAGAATTGCCCCGGGAAGTCCTCCCTGACTGAGTCCAATATATGTGGCCAGATTCACCATAATGGGTCCAGGTGTGCTTTCGCCAACTGCAATCATGTAGGTTAATGTTGCTTCATCAAGCCATCCATACTCAAGTGCCACATCCCGAATTAACGGAATGGCACCATACGCACCACCAAAAGAAAAACATCCCACTTTCAGAAATCCCCAAAATAATTCCAGATAAATCATTTCCTCTGTTCTCTCTTTCCATAAATTTTCTTTATCTGAAAAGCAACCAGGCTAAAGATGGCTGCGACAAAAAGCAGGGTAACCGATGACAGATTCCATGCAAATATGTCTGTCAAAAGCATCAGTACAAAAGCTGTCAGCATAATTCCTACGGATTGTTTATTCTTTTTCGTCTCGATAATCATAGAGATACCCACATCCAAAATGGTAATGCCCACCGCTACTGCAATTCCTTTCAGAGCATTTGCCACTATGGTATATTCCATAAAGTCATTCATAAACAATGCAATTCCATAAATAATCACAAAAGATGGAATCACAACTCCCACAGTTGCCACTATCGCCCCAAGTACACCTGCCTGTTGAAATCCCACAAAGGTTGCACAGTTAATCGCAACCGGTCCGGGTGTCGACTCTGCGATTACTGTCACATCCATAACATCTTCATGCGTAATCCAATGTCGTTTCCCGACACACTCTTCTTCAATAAGAGACAACATGGCCAGTCCGCCTCCAAAGGTAAACAAGCCTATTTTCATAAATGTAAAGAAAAGTTCCAGCAACGTATGCATTTGCTGAAACTTTCGTTTATTAGTCCAAGTAAATCGGTGGTTCATAATCTTTTCCTAATGTCGCTTTCTTCTGCTCTTCAAATCCCAAAAATGCCCATTCCGTCATATCTGTCCACTTGTGTTCCTTTCGGTCATATACCTGTACATATCCAATTCTCTTCGGGTGCATACGAACACTGTTTGACTGATATTCCCGTCCGGTATATGGGTTAATATCTCCGACTTCTCTATTCTCTTCCACATCATTTCTTTGCTTGATTGGCTGGAAATACTTGGAATCCTTAGAATACTTTGTCTCCTCTTTCTTTTCTACAGGTTGTGTTCTTACCGGTTCTGCAGCAACCGGCTCTACTGCTTCTGGTTCTTCAGGAACCTGTTCTGCAGCAACTGGTTCTTCGTTAGCTGGTTCTGCATGAACGGCTGCTTCAGCAATCGGCTCTGTTTCGATTTCGTCTACTGTTGCAACAACTTCCACGCGCTCTTCTGCGGATTCATCTTCCATCATTTCCTGAGATGCCACCTCTTCTGCCGGTGCAGTCTCTTCCCGCTTCTTTTCCTCACGGAGCATCCTCATTTCTTTCTTCGCAGCAAGCTTTCCAAGTTCTTTCTCTGTCGGAAGCTTTTCCTCTATTACAGAAGCCCTCTCCGCTTCCACTGATGCCAAAATACTAAGCTGGAATGAGCACCCAAGAATCTCCGCGATCATACGCATATCCTGCTCCTGAAAATTATCTCTTCCAAGTCTTTGTGTCAGATTCTGGCGAGACATCTTTTTCCCGGTTCTCTCTTCAATCTGTTCTGCCAGTTCTTTGATTGTCATTCCTTTTCTGCTTAATACGATCTTGACTTGCTCACCGAATGTTAAGTTTAACATGCGTACTCTTCCTCCTTTAATTCATCCTATCTCTAAATGCTGTCTACCATTTTTTATTTTTTAATACAACAGCGGAACTTTTTCCCATCATCATAGCAATCTCCCCATGTTGTACTTTGTATTCCTCTAATTCTTCTGTGTATCCGTCTTCGTAAGTATAAAGTAATCTTGCCATATGGGCATTTTCTGCAACTTCTCCTCTCCAGACAGGTACAACCACTTCACGCAATTCGTCTGACTGGTTCACCACCACAATCATCTGTTCCTCACCCCAGAATCTTCCATAAGCAAGCAAACCAGGCTCTGTGTTGAGAAGAAGAAGCGAACCTCTCTTCAGAACCGGATTATTTCTGTGAATCCGAATGGTTTCCCGGTAAAATTCCATTAATTCCCGGTTTTCCCTTCCCCATGGATAGGTTCGTCTGCTATCTGGGTCGGTGAAACCACATACTCCCGCTTCATCCCCATAATAAAGGGTAGGTGCTCCGGGCCATGTCATCTGCATAATGATTGCCATGCGCATAACAGCCACACGGACATCTTCTTCCGCCGCTTTCGAACCAAGCGCTCCAACTCTTCCCACCTTATGATTCGTTCTCGTCAAAAAGCGGGAATGATCATGATTTGACAACTGGTTCATAGCAGTTTCCAGAGACTGTGTCATCATGTTTGCCATATGATGTCTCATAGAATCCTGAAAATATTCTGCATTTCCAGCCAAGTCTTCCCGATATACATCGCTGTGCTTTTCCATACCGGTAAGGAACCAGGTAACCGGCTCCATAAACGCATCGTAGTTCATCACCGTATCCCACTCTTCTCCCTGAAGCCATTCTCCGGGGTCTCCGTAATGTTCCGCCAAAATAAGCGCGTCCGGTTTTATTTCTTTCACTGTTTTTCGGAATTTTTTCCAAAATCTGTGATTATATTCTTTACTTTGTCCAAGGTCAGCCGCTACATCCAGCCGCCAGCCATCCACATTATAAGGTGGCAACAGCCACTTTTTTGCAATATCAAGTATATAACTTTCCAGTTCTTCTGAACCTTCATAATTTAACTTAGGAAGGGTATTAAGATTCCACCATCCCTTGTAGCTTTCATTACAGGGCCAGCTCTCCGAATTTTCCGCCTCAAAGATGAAATAATCCCGATAGGGACTTTCTTTTGACACATATGCTCCAGCCTCATAGCCCTCTGCATACTGATAAATCCTCTCCCTGTCCAGCCACTTATGAAAAGAACCACAATGATTGAATACTCCATCCAGAATAATTCGCATTCCTCGTTTGTGAATCTCCTCAACAAGCTTCATGAAAAGCTGGTTGCTAGCTTCTAAATTCTGCAGGTTCGTAGTGCGGATTCTATATTTATCCGCATGCCGGTTATCCTTTTCTTCCGGTTGTGGTATGCCGCTCCCATCTACGACAATCCGCCCAATATGAGGGTCAATCCAGTCATAATCCTGAGTGTCATATTTGTGATTTGACGGTGAAACAAACAACGGGTTGCAATAAATCACTTCCACTCCAAGCTTCTGCAAATAATCCAGCTTGTCTATAATTCCCTGCAGATCACCGCCATAGAATTCGCGGACATCCATACTCTGCGGATTTCTACTCCACTCATCCACATGTCTGACCGGCTGTCCAATATACAAATACTCTCCGGTTTCCACGTCATTTGTCTTATCGCCATTACAGAACCGGTCTACAAAAATCTGATACATCACTGCGCCCTTGGCCCAGTCCGGTGTCTGAAATCCCGGAACAATCTGGAAATCATAGTAAGAATTCCGCTCAGACTGTGCTCCATATCTGCTATATAGACACATTTCTGACTGACTGTAGACTTCGAAATAATACCGCACAGTCTGGTTAGAAACTCTCACTACCGTTTCGTAGAAATCAAACTGCCCACGAGTACCGGTCTTCTTCATTAGGATTCTCTGCTCCTCAAAGCAGAGAATCACTTGTTCTACATCATCTTTTTCTGTTCGGAACCACAGCCTGACTAAATCCCCTGCTTCTGGTTCAGCCGGACTTATATAGGCCTCTGTCCCATCGCAAAACAATGCGTCTCGGTTCATTGTTTCCTCCCAGTGTGTTACTTAATCAAATAATGCTTCAAATTCTTCACGTGTAATCTTTTCTTTCTGAAGCAAAAGCTCTGCACAATCATGAAGTACCTTATCGTTTTCTTTTAAAATCTGTTTTGCTTTTACGTAACACTCATCAATAATCCGTTTCACTTCTGAGTCAATCACAGAAGCGACCTGTTCTCCATATCCTCTGGAAGTACGTCCAAAGTCTCTTCCGATAAATACTTCGTCACTATCATTATCATAATCAATCAATCCAAGACGTTCTGACATTCCAAACTTGGTTACCATAGCTTTCGCATAGGCAGTTGCCTGCTTGATATCCTGCGATGCTCCCGTAGTAATATCATCAAAAATCAGCTCTTCTGCCACACGCCCGCCTAATGCAACCGTAATATCCTGCAGCATTTTCCCTTTGGTATTAAAGACCTCATCCTTCTCAGGAAGCGGCATAGTGTATCCAGCTGCTCCACTTCCAGTCGGAATGATTGATACGCTGTAGACTGGTCCTACATCAGGAAGCACATGGAACAGAATCGCATGTCCTGCCTCGTGAAATGCCGTAATTTTCTTTTCTTTATCCGAAATCACACGACTCTTCTTCTCAGCGCCAATTCCTATCTTCACAAAAGCTTTGCGAATATCCTGCTGTTGTAAATATGCTTTTCCCTCTTTGGCTGATAAGATTGCCGCCTCATTCAAAAGGTTTTCCAGATCAGCTCCGGAAAATCCTGCTGTTGTCTGTGCAATTTGCATCAAGTCCACATCATCCCCAAGTGGTTTCCCCTTGGCATGTATCTGGAGAATTTCAAATCGTCCCTGTACATCCGGTCTTCCAACCACAACCTTACGATCAAAACGTCCGGGTCTTAAGATAGCCGGGTCCAGGATATCTACACGGTTCGTAGCTGCCATTACGATGATTCCTTCATTGACACCAAATCCATCCATCTCAACAAGAAGCTGATTCAATGTCTGTTCACGCTCATCATGACCGCCGCCCATACCGGTTCCTCTTCGTCTGGCCACTGCATCAATTTCATCTATAAAAATAATACAAGGTGCATTCTTCTTGGCTTCTTCGAACAAGTCACGTACTCGGGAAGCTCCGACTCCGACAAACATTTCCACGAAATCCGAACCGGAAATAGTAAAGAATGGAACTCTCGCTTCACCGGAAACCGCTTTAGCCAAAAGTGTCTTACCGGTTCCCGGAGGTCCTTCAAGAAGTACCCCTTTCGGAATTCTCGCACCTACACGGGTATATTTTTCAGGACTACGAAGAAAATCCACGATTTCTTCCAAATCTTCTTTTTCTTCACGTAAGCCTGCTACTTTTTCAAAATTCACAGTATTTTCCGTCGTCATCTTTGCACGGCTTTTTCCAAAATTCATAGCCTTGGCATTCACACCGCCATTCTGACGATTCATCATAGCAAAGACGAGCACGATGCCACCCAGCATCAGAAGTGCAGGCAATACAGAAGTCATGAACAGACTATCCTGAGGGACACTTCTCAGCTTGTAATCCACATTGTAAGACTGCAGCAGTTCTTCTACCTCTGTTACATCTGACACATTGAGTTCTTCTTTTGACTTATCCTTTAAACATATCTGAATCGTTCCTGTAGGAACCGTCTTATCCGGTTCAATGGTTACACTTTCTATCGTCTTATTCTGCAATGCTTTCAAAAAGTCATAATAGCTGTAACTTTGGTCGGGCCTTACTCCCTGAGTCAAGAACCAGTACATAATAACCATAAATGCGACACAAACCAGCAAATTTATCCCGCTTAGCCCTTTTGTTTTATTTTTATTCACTTTTTGCTCCTCCCACCTTTACATCTTTACAACTCCAATGTAAGGTAAGTTTCTATATCTCTGCTTATAGTCCAGACCATATCCAACCACAAACTCATCCGGAATTTCAAATCCCATATGGTCTACATGGACTTCCCGCACACGTCTGTCCGGCTTATCCAGTAAAGTACAAAGTCTCATACTGTTCGGCTTTCTTTTTTCAAGAATCTCCATCAGGTATGACAGTGTGCGTCCGGAATCAATAATATCTTCCACAACCAATACATCCTTTCCCTCCAGTGGTTCATCTAAATCTTTGATAATCTTAACCACACCACTGGACGAAGTGTCGTCTCCATAGCTGCTGATACTCATGAAATCCATTGTCACCGGAACGGTAATGTGCTTGGCAAGCTGACACATAAAAAATACGCCACCCTTTAATACACAAATCATATGAATCTCTTTTCCCTCATATTCCTCACTGATGATTTTTCCCAGCTCCGAAATTCTCTTCTCAACTTCCTCTTCACTTATCAGTACATCAATCCGCTCTGCCATTTAACTTCCTCCATTTATCGTAATTTCCACAATCCGCCTCGTCTGTTCTGTCACTTGAAAAACCGGACTCTGTCTATATCCAACAATCCACCCCACTTCGCCATGAGATACAAGCAATGGAATCTTTTTTCTTTCTTCCTGCGGAATTTTCTCATCAACGAAATATCGTTTCAAGGTTTTAGAACCACCAAACCGATTAATGGTAATCCTGTCTCCAGGCCGTCGTAAACGTAATTCGACACTTTCTCCTATTATATCATAATCAAACCATTTCGTGAATGTTTTTTTAGGAACCGGACCTATATCTTCCGTGTTTTCAAAAATACGGCAGCAGATGTCCCATTTTCCCATCTTCCAGCGTTTTCCATCCTCCAGTTTAACAGAGAATGTTTCCGCAGGCTCTTCCTCTTCTGCCATTGTAGTTTGTTTTTTTCGAATCACTACTCCGTCGTAGACTCTTTCCGCCACCATTCCGTAAGGCAAGTCTATTTTTCGTCCCGTCTGCTGTTTCACCAGTGCCTCTGTCTGCTTTACATGTATCTCTTCTAAATCCTTATTTTGTCCTGACACTTCTGCCAGTACATGGTATACAGCCATTCCTCGAATCAACTCCGGAATCTGCTCATACACCGTTTTGTCCATCAGAACCCCACCCCGGGCAGGTCGGGTCATCTGTTCAAAAGCAGCTTGCTCCTGCATTTCTAAATAGCTCTGTACTTCTCGCAAGTATGTCATCGTTCCATTTATATGCTCTACGGTGCGGGAATTAATCTGTTCCTGAAAATATGGAATCACATGATTTCGAATACGGTTTCTCGTATAAGTATCATCCAGATTTGTTGCATCTATACAATATTCGATTCCTCTTTTTTCCAGAAACCCTTCAATTTCTCTTCTTCCCACGCAAAGAAGCGGCCGTATATATACTCCATTCACCGGATATATACCGCCGAGGCCTTTTAACTTACTTCCTCTTGCCAGATTCCAGAAAAAGGTTTCTGCATTATCATCTGCATGATGAGCCAGTGCAATTTTATTTGCCTGCTCTCTTTCCATTACACGTTCAAATGCTTCCCTTCGAATCATTCTTCCTGCTTCTTCTTCCGACAGCTTTCGTTCTTTGGCAATCTGGGGAACGTCCGCACGCACAAGTTCCAGTGGAATTTCCCGTTCTTTGCAAAGACTCCTTACATATTCCTCATCATGTCCGGCCGCCTCTCCACGGATTCCATGATTCACATGAACCACGTAAAGTCCGGCATTCCTCTGCTTACAAAGTTCATCCAAAAGTACCAGCAGACAGACGGAATCTGCCCCGCCCGACACTCCTGTAACGATTTTATCTCCTTCAGAAATCATATTCCATCGTTCTATAAATTGCTCTACCTTCTTTTGCATGTTCTTTTCCTCTTTCGTCTGTCCTTTAATTGTAGCATATGTTCCAAATTCCTGCCACAAGAACTGTCATGTCATCTTCCGGTGGATTTTTACTCAATTCCAATACCTTTTCCAGCAGATAATGTGCAAGCTCACCTGGATTTTCAATCGTTGTTCCCTGAATCAGCAAATCCAGAATTCTCTCCTGCTCACCTGCCGGCAGCGCATCCAGCACCCCATCCGTCACCATCACAACCATATCTCCTGACACCAATTCTTTTGTCACACATTCTGCCTTCAAGCTCTGCACAACTCCCAGTGGAAGGCACTCCGAATAAATATGTTCTATCTTCTCTGCCCGTTTTATGAAAGTCGGTGCGGCTCCTGCCTTGATGAACTTACACTTTCCTGTATAAAGATCAAATATGCTCATATCCATTGTAGAAAACATCACGTCTTCCCTCCCCATAACCAGTGCCGTATTCATCATGGAAATGGCTGTCTCGACTGGAAATCCGGCCCGTAAGAGTTCCTCAAGCATTTCAATTACCATAGCACTTTCTCTTCTGGCTTCTTCCCCGGTTCCCATGCCATCGGACAGAATTGCCGTCTCCATTCCTCCCGGCAGCCGACTCATGGAAAAGCTGTCTCCCGATATGGACTGGCAATCCTTTCCAATCCTTGCGGTACCCTGCATTGTGTAAAATCCAGGGCCCTCCACGCAGATGAGCATACCATATTCCTGTCCGACCACGCTTCGCTCTCCCTGTGCCGGACACATATTTCTTCCTGTACATTTGGACAAAATTGCCGCAAGCACCTTGGTGGGAACGCAGTACCCTCTTTCTGCCTTTGCTGTTAAATGAATCTCATACCTGCCCTGTGCATTCACAAAAAACACGGTACTCAGCACACGCACACCTGCCCGTTTCAAATGCCCCCGTATCTTCTTATCCAGTGGCGGGTCCTGGAAAATACTTGCATCCAATTCCCTCATAGTATGTTGAATCATCTTTGCAAATGTATCCAGCTGCTCCGCACAATCCTCCCGGCTTTGAATCATTTTGTTTCGCCACACCATCTCTTTCTTTGCATACTCAAAAGTCTCCAGTGTAGTTCTCAGAAAACGGGGAGCCATAACACATTGTTTTTGGAGCCTTCTTTTCAGCTCTACATGAAGCTCCGTTCCATAAATTTCCACCGCGCACAAAATTTCCTGCACCATTTGATAAATCTGTTCTTTTCCCTGTCGCATACAGCTTTCTCTTTTCTCACAGGATTTGCACACCTTATCCTCTACAATTTCACACATATCCTGTATTTCCCGAGGCAGGAACTGTTCTCTTTGCTCCTCAATTTTCAAAAATTTCTCTCCCAGATGCTTAAGAGACTGGGCAAACCGGTCCGCCTGCGTCACATATGGATTACGGACAATCCTGTATTCTTCCCTGATATCTTCCATGCCCTTACCCCCTGGTCATATTTATACAATCAAATTTCTTTCACAGAATCCGTGGTCGATATGCATGAATCTTCACTTGGCTCATTGTGAATAAAAAAAACTTTGGAAATTACTTTCCAAAGTTCATCATTTGCAATCTAGAGGCATAGCCGCTTTCTTATTCTTGTGCTTTAAACAGAATCTCGTTCTCATGAACAAGACCCAGCTTCTCTTTCGCAACAGATTCGATATACTCATCTGTTCCTACATAATCTTTCAATTCATCTATCTCTTCTGAACGTTCCTGTTCCTCTTCAATCATTGACTGAAGTTCTGCTTCCTTTGCCCGATATGCACTGTTCTTCTCCTTCAATGAAATTCCGCAGAACAATACGACTACCCCCAGCAACAAAATCACAGAACTGATTGCAAGCACACTTCTCTTGTTCTTACGAAGACTGCCCGAACGTTTCTTTCTGCTCTTCTTACCTGTCATACTTCCATTCACCTTATATCTTTCGACACCCACTACAGCTTATATTACATTTAATCTTAGCTTCTTTTTTCATTTTAATCAAGGATTTTTACGCATTTTCCCATCTACAAAAACGTATATTTTTTTCCACATTTTTCTTAAAATCAGAAGGATTTTCCACAAAAAAATGCATCCGACTACAAGACCTAGTATGCTGTACCATCGAATCTTCCCGTTATTTGTATGGTAAATTTGCACAAACAAATATCCTCCCATAAAAATCCAGTAGACCAAATCTTCTATCTGCACTACTACCTTTTTATGTGGAATTAGTTTTCGCATCACCTTCAGGCTCGAATATAAAGCGTATCCAAATATTCCATTTAACGTTGCATGCAGAAAAACCGCAAACTCCTGCTCAATAACCGGCATTTTCATTTACCCGAATAATTTTGCAAAGAAATGTTCTCCCTGGGCGCGTCCTGTGTGCGCTTCTGAATACGCAATACTGTCAATATTCCCAGACAAATCCACTTCTCCCTTTTCCAAATTCAGGCGGTTCACATGCATGTCCGTTCCTTTTACCATCAACATTCCCTGCTCTGTCTCCAAAAGGATTTCATTCAGATCAAAGGACAGCACATCCAGAACTCCCGTAACCATGCTATTCTTCCGGTTATTTACAACCAATTTATGGTTCTGTGCTTTTGGCACCTGTCTTTCTTCCAATTTTCTTCCAACCTTTCCTGCAGCTTACTTCTACACATTATATGAAAGGTTGTACGATTTTATGACTGTTTTACAGATAACGGAACAATTCTGCAGCTTCTTCTTTCTTCGTGGTATCTTTCAAATCAAGTACTTCCACTTTCACTGTCTTCGTACCAAACTGGATTTCAATGATGTCTCCTTTTTTTACCTTCACAGATGCCTTTGCCACTGCTCCGTTTACCAGAACACGTCCGGCATCGCAAGCCTCATTTGCAATTGTGCGCCGCTTAATCAAGCGGGATACCTTTAAAAATTTATCAAGTCTCATTTTTCTCTCCTCTCCCCGTCTTTCGGGTCTACTAAAAAAGGTCCACCGGACCTTTTCATCGCATGCTTTGCAACAAAAATAGAGAGCGTCAAGCGCTCTCCATTCCACTATCTATCCTTATAGCAATTCTTATGCATTTACTGCATCTTTCAGAGCTTTACCTGCTTTGAACTTAGGTGCTTTGCATGCTGCAAGTGTCATTGTTTCACCTGTCTGTGGGTTTCTTCCTTCTCTTGCTGCTCTTTCACTAACTTCGAATGTACCGAATCCTACTAACTGTACTTTTTCACCTTTCTTTAATTCTGATGCTACTACATCAGCAAATGCTTTTAAGGCTTTTTCTGCGTCTTTCTTGGATATCTCAGCATTTTCTGCAATTGCTGCAACTAATTCAGTTTTATTCATGGATCGTTCCTCCTAGTATATTATGTTCTGAGTCAACAACCTCTCAGTTATCTCCAGCGTCCAATGACTGAAGCGACTCCTCTTCCTTTTAGTTATGTTATATAGGTTTTTGGATTCTTTGTCAAGCACAATCCTTGAAAAATGCCTAAAAACAAGGCGTTTCCACACACTTTGCCTTGTCCATTCATCCCACATGTATTCTGTATGTCAGTCTCTAAACATTAAGTGCAAATATATTCGCAAGAAAACGCTTTTTTTCTTCCGTCTGATAAATAGCTTTCTTTAATTTTTCCGTACTCTTTTCCGGAACCCACGCCTTATTCGAATGATAATACATATTAGAAATTTTCCAGAATTTTTCCGGATAAGTAAACCGAATTGCCAGATATTCTCTTTTCTCTTTGCCAAGAGTAATCTCATCGTCATATGCCCGCATCATCCGATATCCCAGCCGCTCATCATATTGATGTTTTTCCAGTATTTTCCGCATAAAATAATACAAATCTTCTAGCTGAATCCCATAATGGGCTCTCTCAAAACCGGCAACTGCAATTCCATCTGACCCCATAATCAAATTGTGATAATTATATTCTCCGTGGATAACCGTACCCTTTGTCTGAACCTCTTGTTCCAGTTCGCAATATGTAGAACATTCCAGCCTGTCTGCCGCCAGCCTTGCCCAGCCGTACATGTTCTCATATCCTTTCATAAACTCCCGTTCGAAAGAGCCTTTGACACTTTTGTGCTTAATGTAGGACTGAACCTTACGCAGTTCTCTGTTATGCCTTTCATACTCTTCCAGCAGAGTACGCTCATTCTTGCCATATGCTCCATCTTCTTTTTCCATGAGCATCATTTTATGTAACCGTCCTAATGTATGCACACACTCCAAAAGTTCGTTTTCCTTATATACATCACATTCTTTTCCCTGAAACCATCGTTTCAGCACATACTTCGTTTCATCCTCTGCCGTCACAATATAATTTCCTTCTTTATCTTTCACAAAGCTATCCACTTTCTCCATTCCCGCTTCCTGTAAATGTTGATATAATTCTACAAGAAAGGACAGTCTTGTTTCTCTCATTCCGGCTTCCTTTAACAGCATAAGTCCCTGATCTGTTTCACACAGGACTGCTCCCCGCACCCTGCGTACACTGATTACTTCTATCGGATATTGCTCTAATACGCTCACGCCATAGTCTCTCATGAACTCCCCCTATATATTTCTTTCAACACTCTCTCTAATGTATGCCCTGAAACGGAAAAAGAGAACACAGAAAATCCTGTGCTCTCTTCTTAAAATTTTTATAAAAATCCTTCATAAGACAACTATGATTTTATCAATTTGGCAGCTTCTTCCAAAAGCTGTTCTTTCTGATTCTTTTCCGGTTCTTCCAACACAACCTCCAGCAGTTGATCCAGTACTTCTCCTATCTGCGGTCCTCGTTCCACACCGATAGCAAGCAGATCCCCGCCTTTTACCGCCAAATCTTTCAGCGACACACACTGCCGCCTTTCCAGAATCTGCTCATAAATTTCTTCCATCTCCTGAATGTTCTTCAGCTTTTTCTCACGCATGTACATACTCTGGGCCAGTGTATCTGCCCTACGCACTTTGAGATAATATGGAAATAATTCTAATCCTATCTGATTCATGGCACGCCGCACGTTGCGCGGTGTGGCCGGCATACGAAAGTCATGATAAAAAACAAGCTTCGTTACCTTTCTTAAAGTGTCATTATCGAACTTCAGCCTGTGCATAACAGCTTTTGCAATGGCTTCACTGACAGGAGCATGTCCCTTAAAATGAGCAATCCCCTTCTCATCCGTGGTTTTTCTCACCGGTTTCCCCATATCATGGAACAGCAGGGTAAGCCGCAGTATCTTGTCCGGTGGGCAATTCTGTAAAGCCGCAATGGTATGTTCTCCTACTGTGTAACAATGATGAGGTGTCTCCTGTGCCGTTTCCATCATAAGGTCAAACTCAGGAAGCATTACCTTTGTGATTCCAAGCTCATACGCAAGACGTATCTGTTCCGGATGAGGAGAGGTCAACAGCTTTATCAGTTCCACCTGAATTCGTTCTGCACTGATATTTTTCAGATTCATCGCCAGATGGCGAATGGCTTGCTGGGTCTGTTCTTCTATCTCAAAGCCTAATTGGGCTGAAAAACGTACTGCACGCATAATCCGGAGTGCGTCCTCCCCAAACCGGGCCTCAGCATCTCCCACGCATCGAATAATCTTCTTTTCCAGGTCTTCCATCCCGCCAAACATGTCTACAATGCCATCCTCATCATTATAAGCCATAGCATTAATCGTAAAATCTCTTCGCAGCAAATCTTCTGACAGGCATCTGGTAAAAGTAACTTCCGATGGATGTCTGCTGTCCTCATATTTTCCATCAATACGGTAAGTCGTGACCTCGAATCCTTCTTTTCCAAGCAGAACCGTAATGGTTCCGTGTTCGATTCCCGTATCAAAGGTTCTTTCAAACAACGCTTTGGTTTCTTCCGGTAACGCAGATGTAGTAATATCCCAGTCTCCCGGTGTACGTCCAAGCAGAGAATCTCTCACGCAACCACCTACTGCATAAGCTTCATATCCACAGCTTTGTAGCGTCTTAATAATCTGTTGTACTTTTTCCGGTAATTGAATCTTCATTTTAATATGCCTTACCAAAATATACTAAGTGTTTTGCCGGTTTCCCACAGTAAATACACTTGTCACTAATCGGATCTTCCTTGCAGATACAACGAGTAGTAGCGCCACCGGTCTCATACTTGATCTCACCTTCGCACTCTTCGCTTCCACACCACATTGCTTTGATAAATCCGCGATTCTGCTCGAATTTTTCTTTCATTTCATCCAAAGTAACTGCTGTATCAATATGCTCATCTAAGAATTTCTTTGCACGGTCATACATATCCTTCTGGATTGTCTCAAGGATTTCTCCTAATTTCGTTTCAATTTCATCCATAGAAACCACAATCTTCTCTCTGGTATCGCGACGTACAACTACTACCTGATTCTTCTCAATATCCTTTGGTCCGATTTCAATACGGGTTGGAATTCCAAGCATTTCCTGCTCGCTGAATTTCCATCCAGGGCTCTTCTCAGAGTCATCAATCTTCACACTGTATCCAGCTTTCTTCAGTGTGTCAACTAATTCATTTGCCTTATCCAGTACACCTTCCTTGTGCTGTGCAATTGGGATTACTCTTGTCTGAACCGGAGCAATTCTTGGTGGAAGAACCAGACCACTGTCATCACCGTGAACCATGATGATTGCACCAATGATTCTTGTGGAAATACCCCATGATGTCTCATATACACTGTGAAGTTCATTATTCTTATCCAGATATTTAATTCCAAATGCATCCGGGAAGCCGCTTCCGAAGAAATGACTGGTTGCTGACTGAAGTGCTTTTCCATCATGCATGAGCGCTTCTACGGTATAAGTATCCTGTGCTCCTGCAAATTTTTCGCTTTCTGTCTTTGGTCCTGCTACAAACGGAATTGCAAGAGATTCACTGATGAAATCCTTGTATATCTGATGCATCATAAGTGTTCTTTCTTCTGCTTCCTCATAAGTTGCATGAATGGTATGACCTTCCTGCCACAAAAATTCTCTGGAACGAAGGAAAGGTCTTGTTGTCTTTTCCCAACGAAGTACGGAGCACCACTGATTCCATACCTTTGGCAGGTCACGATGGGACTGTACAGTTCTTGACCATAAGTCACAGAATAATGTCTCTGAAGTAGGACGGACACACATCTTTTCCTGAAGTCGTTCCATACCACCACGGGTTACCCATGCAACCTCCGGTGCAAATCCTTCAATATGGTCGCTTTCTTTCTGGAGAAGAGACTCCGGAATCAGAACCGGAAGATAGACATTTTCTACTCCAGTCTCCTTAAATCTCCTGTCCAGATCTGCCTGAATCTTTTCCCAGATTGCATAACCATTCGGAAGATAATTCAGACATCCCTTTACGCTTGAATAATCACAGAGCTTTGCCTCACGCACTACATCTGTGTACCACTGAGCAAAATCTTCATCACGGGATGTGATAGATTCTACAAATTTCTTTTCTTTTGCCATGTTCTTTCTCCTTTTCCTTACCATTTCTATTTTATTCCGGGAGATAACCCCATCTTACCTGTCTGTTCTTCGCAAAACAAAAACACCGGTTCTTCCTCCCTACAAAGGGACCGAAAAACCGGCGGTACCACCCTAATTAACTGTCTGACACAGTTCACCTCATTCACCGTTAACGCCGGCATACGTGTGTTTCCACATCGACTCCAAGACTGGTTCCTTATCTTCCATGCGGCTTCTTCCACCACAAAAGCCTCTCTGGAGCACTTTCAATAAGTACTTTTTCTCTTCACTGTCAAAAGAAAAGAATACGCTTAGCACGTATTCTTTTTATGAACTTTCTTTAAATTTTAAAGGTCTTTTCTTTATTTGTCAACCCATTATCTCGCAGATTTACCGGTTATAAATGTAGAAGAAATAAACCGCATATGTCATAAGGAACAGTACACCTTCTTTCTTGGAAAGTGTTTCCTTGGTCTGCGCACAAACATATGCAATAATACTCATTACAACCAGAATGACCATATCAAAAATGGCATTCGTTTCTACTGCAATCGGGGAAATCGCTGAACTTGCACCAAGAATCAGCAAAATATTGAAAATGTTGGAACCCACTACATTTCCAAGAGCCAGTTCATTCTCTCCTTTTTTTGCAGCCACCATAGAAGTCACAAGTTCCGGAAGGGACGTACCCATTGCCACAATGGTAAGTCCGATAAAGGTCTGACTGAAGCCAAACGCAACTGCAATGTCTGTAGCTGATTCTACAACCATATTTCCACCTACAACAATGGCAATCAATCCTCCGACAATAAACAATACACTCTTTAACGGAGAAAGGGTCTTATAATCTTCCCCGTCATTTTCATTTCTCGCCTTCATTGCTTCTTTGACCTGACAGACAAGAAATATCACAAATAAAACCAAAAGAAACAGGCCACTGAATCTTCCGAGCTGATAAGAAGCTGTTCCATTCATAAGTCCTCCAAAAGAAAACTTCGTACATAAAACAGCAAGTAAAACAGTAATTGCAATGGAAAATGGAAGTTCTCTCTTTACCACCTGTCTGCTGGATGCAATTGGTCTCATCAGGGCGCTGCATCCCAGTACAACCATCAGATTAAAAATATTGGAGCCAAGTACATTGCTCACTGCAAGACCACTGTCGCCCCGCATGGCTGCCGTAATACTTACTGCCGCCTCCGGCATACTGGTTCCAAATGCCACCACCGTAAGTCCAATGATAATTGGCGGCACCTTCAGTAATTTTGCCACACTGGAACTTCCTTCTACAAAGAAGTCAGCCCCTTTAATCAATAATACAAATCCTACAATCAATAAAATATATGTCATTCCTTTTTCCTCCTTACCTTGTTATATGATTGACAGATGGCCAGATATAAGGAGCCCGTTTCTTCTCACATCCAAATCTGGCAATAAAAAAAGACTCCTTACTACAAAACGATACACTACTGGTGTAAGCACACACTACGTGTATGAAATTCTGCAATAAAAGTCTCGCTAATTGACAATACGAACCGGATTATGTTTAAATAATCGTGATGACGATTTCGTATTACACTGATAGAATCTTAATAAGATTTCAATGGAAGCTACTCCCTTTCATTCGTGTCATTGTAACTTCCTTTTCAGCAAAAGTCAACCCCAAAATGAGGAGAATTTATTTTTATGGAAAAACCAGAAATATTATATGAAGACACCCAGATTTTGGTCTGTGTAAAGCCGTCAGGTTTCCCTGTGCAGACCAGAAATGCAGGCACAATGGACCTGGAGCATTATTTAAAGAATCATTTGTTACGTCAGACTGCTCCCACTCCACAGAAAGGTATACGAAGGCCACCTTATCTCGCCATTATCCACAGACTGGATCAGCCGGTAAGAGGAATTCTGGTATTTGCCAAAACTCCGTCAGCCGCCCAGAAACTCAATAAGCAGATGCAAAATGGGGGATTTACAAAAGAATACGAAGCTCTTGTATGTGGATCTCTTCCTGCAGTTTCCGGAACCCTTGTGAACTATCTAATTAAAGATGGGACTACCAACACTTCCCGCATTTGTGCAAAAGATACACCTGGCGCAAAACGCGCGGAACTTTCCTATAAAGTATTGAGTACAAACCCTGAGCAAAATCTGTCTGTAGTCCGAATCCAATTAAAAACAGGACGTCACCATCAGATTCGTGTACAAATGGCTGGCGCAGGTGCACCACTCTGGGGCGATAACAAGTACAACTCCGATTTCCAGTTTCAAAAAATGTACACACCTATTGGACTTTGTGCATGTCATCTGACATTTACTCATCCCGAAAATGGACAAACGATGTCGTACAAAATCCCTTGTAATTGGACACAATTTCAATAGCAAATTGATGGCAAATGTGTTATACTTTGGCAGATGAGTATAAAAGTAAAACAAGGGGACAGGAAAAGTGGATGACAATAAGTTAGAAGCCAAGCTTCTAAAAATTAAAGCTCTTGCGGAAAGAGGAGAAGGCGGAGAAAAGGAATCTGCCATCAAGCTTTACAACAAGCTGCTTAAAAAATACGATATTGATGAAGAATCCCTTCAGAAGGACAAATTACATAAATGCTGGTTCAACTATGAAAGTGATATTGAGGAAAATCTTCTTGTACAGATTTTCTATATGGTAACCGGAGATTCGAAATACTTCCGGCGTCACAGTCGTTCCCATGGTGATCAGTGCGGATGCATCTGCACAGAATTTGAACGGACAGAAATTCACTTTTATTTCGAATTTTACAAAGACGCGCTCAAACAGGAACTGGAAGCATTCCTCATGGCTTTCAAGATGAAAAATCATTTGTTTCCGGACGAAAGCGCCAGGTGCTTTGTTCCGGAGGAAGATGCACCAATCGAAATGGAATACAGTGATATCCTGCTAAAAGCCCATAAAATGGCTGAGGATATTGAGCAGACAAGACCTGTACGGATGCTAACAAGTACGGAAGCGGAAATTCCCGCAAGCAATAAAGAGCCGTAACATTTCAGTTACGGCTCTTTATCTTTTATCTTCTTATTTTCTTTTTACGCATATACAATACGTGCCCTGCAATCCCACAAAGAGAAACACAACAAAGTATCACATATAATGTAATTGTATTCTGGTCTCCGGTATTGGTAGCTTTATCCGCTTTTTTATCCGTTGACGGTTTGTTTTCTCCATCTGGCTTGTCCGTTCCAGATGGTTTTTCCGGGCTTACTGGTTTACCTGGCTCTTCCGGTTTTCCTGGTTCTTTCGGCTCTTCTTCCTCTGAATATACCAATTCGATTTCAGTCGTTGCCATATTCGCTGCGCGATATGCATACGCAGTCATCCAAGGAACGGTATCCACTGAAGTTTCTACTGTATAAGATAATCCTTCTGGTTCAAAACCATCATAGAAATCATCCGGTCTTCCCTCGGAACCTTGTGGCAGAAAATGATCTCCAAAATAAATCGTTGCATTGCCAGTAGCCTCGGTCTTCGGAACAGTAACCGTAAAATCACCATTTTCATCAATTTCTGCCCTGTAGTCCTTTTCACCGATACGCAATATAACTATATTGTCTTTCTGACTGGTTGTATTACCAAATACCCTTTCATCTACAGCCGAATTTATTCCAAGGTTCTTCATCTCTTCCGTACCTTCATCATAAATATTTCCGTTGTAAACTACATTGTCCCCAACGAGCTTTCCAGTCCATTTTTCCGTATCTGCAAGCTTCAATTCCGGTAAAGTATCATCAATATAAAAATCTGCAATTGTAATCACTTTGGGCTGTGCACCCGCTTTTCTGAGCAGAAAAGCCAACTTATATGCACCTTCTGGAATCTTACCCCAGTTTCCCGTTTCATGGATTGTTCCGTCCTCATCAAATGTACAAGGCGCATACCAGTCACCAATGGTATTCCAATAATAATAATTCTGACCAATATCCCCATATGTACCGTCTATAACACCTACCAGTTCTCCATCTGCAGAATAGAGGAGTGGTTGCCAGCTATCTACTGTCGTATCATAAAAGCTGTAATGCAAAAATGTTCTGTCACTTCCATATTTACTATAATTAGCTAGTTGCATATATTCGCCACCAGATACAACTGCATTCTGAATAAACGTATAATCCGTATCTAACGCATCATCTCTTATTGTCGCAGCCTCATATACAAACACACCTGCTGGTGAAATCAGCCTGGAATTACCGTCTGTAAGTACTACAGTTGTTTCATAGCATCCACCTGCTGCCTCTGCGCTAAGAGATACTGTCAACTTAAATGTTGCCTGTCCACCCGCCGGTACTGTAACACTACTTACGTCTGTACTGAATATATTGCCTGCTGCCATAGATGAAGAACTTCCATTTACTGTGGTGTAAATTGTATTCTCCAAAGTAATGTTGTACGTATGATTTGCATTTCCTTTATTTGTTACCGTAACATCTTCTGTTCTTGCAACAGCAGTCCCCTGCGGAATCATTTCCATACTAATAGTTGGAGTCTTAACTATCGTACTTAATTCCGACGAATTATTATATGCATGGTCATTCTCAGCAGTCATGTAAACCATTTCGTCTACAGCATTAACTGCCGCGCTTGGATCGATCATACCAGCCCCAACTGCCAGACGGCTTACGTTGTCACCAAATGCAGACCGGTCAGCAGTATTTACCAATATGGATTTAATTTCAAGTGCTGTGAGGTTCGGAGCTTTTTCCCTAAGCAGCGCTGCTATAGCTGATACATGTGGTGTCGCCATCGACGTTCCATTCATAGGCGAATAAGCATAATTGTAATTATCTGATGGTCCGTTATAATCCTTATATACAGTAGAAACAATAGCAGTTCCTGGTGCGGCCAAATCTGGTTTCATATCATAAGTTTTACTAACCGGCCCAATTGATGTATCAAATGCAGGCTTACAGCCTTTTCCGCCTGCCGCAATACTACTAAGAGGTGCTGCATCTGTAAACTGGAAATCATAAATTTCCCCTACATTCAATCCCTGTAGAAGTTCCTGTCCTTCTTCATACTGAATAGTAAATACCGGAAGATAATTCTGGTAATATCCCTGCCACCATGAAATACTTTCAAAATCATTCTGTCTGTTTTCGCTATTAATAACCAAAATAGCACCTTTTCCTACCGTGCTTAAAATTCTTGCTACTGTGGAGTCAAAAGATTCTCCTCGCTGTACTACAAATAAAGTGCCCGCATAATCTTCTGCTGTCATTGTAGCAGGTGCTCCTGCTTCTGGTATTTCTTCCGCAGCTTCCTTTGGCACTGCATTCGTCTCTGATTCTGCCGCCAGACCTGTTTCCTCTATTTCTTCTTCGTTCTCAAATTCTGTTAAATTTTCTTCTGATTCCGGAACTTCCGATTCTGTCTCTTCTGATTCTGAAAGTCCAGCCTCAGGTTCTGTCACTACCGGCTTTTCAATCTCAGGCTCTTCTATATCTTCTGTAGAAATAATAGGAACTTGATTTTGTAAAAAATTCTCAAATTCAGCCTGCGTACCAGTACCAAGTCCATTTCCATCAACAGTCGGCAACAACACCATCTTATAATTTCCAAACTCATCTGCTGTCAATGCATTAATCGTATATTTACCAGCTTCCTCTGTTACCGTGTTACTCCAATCTGAACGGATTAATCTCAGTTGAGATTCTCTTCCATCATGATTAAGCGTTAATAAACGATTTTCTGATGGAATCATTGCATTTGCAACGGTCAATGCCATCGGTGAAGTTCCCGGAGACCATAACGTATAAGAATTACTTCCGCTATTTCCTGCACAGACAACAAATAAAACATCCGGATTCTGAAGGGCAAGGCTATTCAGTCCAAGATTTGTTCCATGGGTTGCATCTGTTGCATTGCTCCAGCCCAGTGACATACTGATAATCTTACAGCCATCCGTAACTGCATCACTCATTGCCGCTAAAATATCATCCAGTTGACAACTATTTTTGGAATTAATTGCTTTATAAGAAACCAGTGTTGCTTCTGGCGCAATTCCCTGTGCACTAATCCCTGTTGTATTTGTACCTCTTGCTGCTATTGTTCCCGAAACATGAGTTCCATGTCCATGATCATCCATAGGATCATTGGAAGCATTTCCATTGCTAATATAGTTTCTTCCAACAAATTTTCCATTTAACAATTCTTCTGCCTCTGGTGTATTTCCGTTTGGCAAGGTATCTGCAAATACATCCTTCAAATCCGGGTGATTATAATCAATACCTGTATCAATCACTCCAACTGTCACACCACGACCAGTCAGACCCAATTCCGTTGTATGAAGATATGCACGGCTGTCTGCCATTCCCTGAATATAATGAGTTTCTTCATTTTCCAATGCATATGTTACAGCACCATTTCCAGCATCATCTGAAGCTTCTGCTATTCCAAAATTTGCTTCATTATCCGGCGTGGTAACATTGTCATACGTTTCATTCGGATATACTGCAAATACGCAATCCAAAGCAGCAATATCATCCACATAGGATTCTGGCAATGTTACGGATACACCATTCATAACATCGTCATATTCATATTTTACTGAATAATCAATCCCTTCCAGTGCCTCATAAAACTCCTCTTTGTCCTGTTCTTCCAAAGCTTTTAACTTCTTTGTACTCTTTGATACCCGTTCACCATTCGCATCTGCGATTGCTTCAACCAGTGCTACAGGCTGATGCACAAATTCAACAATAACTGAAACAGGATTATTCGTATCGCTGAGAGCATATTCATTCTCAAAGCCTACGAGTCCGCTTTCTCGATTACTCTGTGCCACTGCTTCTGCGCTCATCTGTGCCTCTGTTTGCGCATTTGAAGAAGCTTTGCCCGTTCCACTTGCAAAGACACTTATCGTCATTTGCGGAGCGACTAACGTAGCCATAAGTAATCCACTTATTGCTACACGGAAGCATTTGTTTGCGTTACGCTTTCTTTTCATTTTCTCTCCTTTTCCTTTCCATTCTTTATTTCATGCGAACAATTACAAAATTACATTTTTTCTTTATTTTTTCTGAAAAGTAATAAAATTGTTTTTCATTCGCACACATCTATTATAAGAATATAGTATTTACTTGATTTTTTCAATACAAAAATATAGTTTTTGCTATATTTTTCCACATATCGGCGTATTGCACAAAAAAGACAGAAAAAGCATTTTTAAAAATGCATTCTTCTGTCTTTTTTGTGCAATTAAATGTTAATATTATTCCACCTTTTCTGGATTATCCACACTGACCTTATGGTCATACCACACGCCCTTGGTACCAATCAGTGCCAAATCAAACTTTTCATTTATTACCGAAATCGGAATATCAAATCCATGGACTTCTTCTGTTGTACCATCTGCATAGGTTACCGTATCTATGGTCGGCTCCAGCAAATCGGCTCCATCTTTTTTTGCATCATCCGTCGTTCCCACAAACAGATGAACAATATTCTTGGAAAGAAGGGTAACATGCATGGTCATCTTCCCGTCTTTCACGGTCAGAGTCCCTTTCCCATCACAGGTTTCATTTACACGGAACATGCTGCTGTCTGTGTTAAATTCTGCCGTGTATGTTCCATCTTCCAGCACTGGTTCCGACTCTGACGCTTCCGCATCTTCCCCAGAATCTTTTTCCACAGATGTTTTCGTGGATGTTTCTGTTTTATTATTATTTGTGCATCCCGTAAGCAGCATTCCTGCCATGAGAACTGCCATCAGCACAGTAAAGATTTTCTTTTTCAATGTTTCGCAATCCCCTTTTTCTAAATTTTACTGAGCATCCAGAACTGCTTTTACATGTGATACATAAAGCTGCTGGACATCTGCGATTCCACCAAGTCCTGCAATCTGTGTCTCAATGCTGTCAAATGCCTTAGAAGCTTCAAACTGACTCTTCCAAGAATCTTCATCCTCACCAGCCATATCGTTATTTGCATGATCACCTGCTACTACCATCAGTGGACGGAGAACTACTTTCTTATAACCGGCATTCTTAACGGCTTCAATAACGGCTTCGCAAGCTGTTTCTTCCGGTTCACCTTCTACCGTTCCGATAAATACATTCTTGTACCCAAGCTGTTCCATCTGCGTCTGCATCTGTGAATAGCTGACTTTTGCTGTATGAGAGGTTCCATGGCCCATAAATACAAATGCAGTTCCATCTTCTGCTGCTGCATCTAAACTGTCATATTTCGCAGTTTTTACTGCTTCTGCTGTAATAGCTTTCGCAACTGCTTCTTTATCTGCATTAATCACTGTTGCATCGTTTCCTACTTCTCCAAGAAGTGGTTCTGCAATCTTTACGGATTCAAATTTATCCTTATAGCTTTCTACTGCCTCTGTCAATTCATCATATTCTGCCCCATGCATCAGATGTGTAGGCTGAACAATCAGATTCTTTACCCCATTATCTACAGCGCGCTGTAGTGCCTGGTCCATATTATCAATCTTTTCTCCGTCACGGGCCTGTACATGATTAATAATAATCTGTGCAGTAAAGGCTCTTCTTACAGACCAGTCTGGATATGCGGTCTGCAATGCCTTTTCAATGCCTCCGATATCCTGTGCACGGCTGTCGTTAAAGGATGTACCAAAGCTTACAACCAGCAATTCATTTTCACCGATATTGTCTTCGTTGAGCGGAGCATCTTTTGATGCATCTCCCGTATCTCTTCCAAAATAGTCCGGGTCTGCATTTTCCCCTTCTACCAGTTCTTTCTGTGCATCTGTCAGAGCATCCCATGCTTTCTTAGCCTCTGCGCACTGCTCATCTGTCTTGTCTGTTCTCTCCTGCACATAAATGTCATCAATCAGTTTTGCCACTTTATCTGCCGCTTCCTGATCGCTTTCTTCTGTTGTTTCCGATGTACCTGTCTGTTCCTTGGTGTTATCCTTGCCACCACATCCATTCAGCATGGATACACTCAGTGCTGCTGTCAGACATAAAATTACCAGTTTCTTTTTCATTTTGCTTCCTCCTTGCTTTTCTCCTGATTTTGCTTTATGTTCTATTTTCATACAATTCTCTTATCCGGATTCCCACTCAAAATTGGTTCATAAAACCAATGATTGATATGTATAGCAACAAAAAAGGCCCTTGTTCACAGAACAAAGGCACAAAAATAAGAAACTGCATTCTCAGTTTTTCTTTCTTGTTTCGTACTACCAGTTTCTCGTGGCATGAACCTTCCGTTCCCGTACTATGAAAGGCAGGTCTCCCGGCTAGTTGCTCAGACGCACACAATCTCCTTCCCAGTCTCCCAGTGGTTTCGATTGTTGCTCGCAAAATACGGTGACGAGTTCGCACAGGACTTTCACCTGTTTCCCTTTTCACCAATCAAAAATCATTCTGATTGACACCTTACATATTTATTTCATTGTATAAAAGTCATATAAAGCAGTCTTATTCTAACACAATGACAAATAGCTGTCAAATTTCTATTTATGACGTAGCCAGACTGTTTGTCCCGGTTCCACCTTCTTATCCCGTTCTGTCCGCACAATAATGTATTCCCGGTTCTTGGTTTCCACCTCATATTGTCTGTAAAATCCAAGAAATTCTCCTCGTCTGACAACACCTTTCACGATGCCTTCCTGCGCGAACTCCAGTTCTTCCGGTCGACAGCATATCTTTTCCCCGGTCAGACTGATAAACTGATTGGATATCCCCAGAAAATCTCTCGCAAACGCATTCTGTGGGCAAAGGTATACCTCCTCCGGTTTTCCAACCTGAACCAGTCTTCCTTCATCCATAATGGCAATCTTATCTCCCAGCACCATAGCCTCTTCCTGATCATGCGTAACAAAAACCATGGTAATTTCATATTTCTTTTGAATTTCCCGTATTTCCTCGCGCATCTTCACACGCAGCTTCGCATCCAGATTGCTCAGTGGCTCATCCAGAAGCAACACCTTCGGTCTTGTAATAAGAGAACGTACCAGTGCAACCCTCTGCTGCTGTCCGCCGGAAATTTCGCCAATGGATGCCTGTGCGTATTCTTCCATATCTACAATCTTCAGATATTCCATTCCCATTTGACGTGCTTCTTTCTTGCGGACTCCCTGGAATTTCAGCCCATAGATAACGTTATCAAGGACACTCATATGCGGAAACAATGCATAAGACTGAAAAACGGTAGAAACCGGTCTTTTTTCCGGCTCCAACCTAGTGATGTCCTGTCCGTCCACCAAAATCTGACCTTTATCGGTCTTTAAAAATCCACTAATCATTTTCAGTGTGGTCGTTTTTCCGCATCCGGATGCTCCCAGAAGGCACAACAATTCCCCTTTCTGCAAATCCAGGGATAAATCCTTTACTACTTCTTTTTCTCCAAAACTTTTACATACGTTTTTCAGCTCTAAATACACGCTTTTTTCTACCTTTCCTTGTAACTATAAATGAAAACAACAGATTTACCGAAATTGTGATTGCAATAATGAAACTTGCAATCATAGAGCCTTCTGCATATTTTCCTGTATTAATACAATCAAACAATGTAAAGACTGCAATCTTCTGTCCCGGAGTTACCAGGAAGATGACTGCTCCCGCAGTTACCATTGCACTGGTAAAGTTATTGACAAACCCGGTCGCAAAGGCCTGCCTCAGATTCGGCAGAACCACATCTTTCATCACCTGAAACCGCTTCGCACCCAAATCTCTTGCCGCCATATCAAGGTCCGTACTAATCTGCATCAGAGAAGAAGACGCTGCCTTAGTAGTGATAGACATCTGTTTATAAATCATGTTCAATATTACAATAAGTGCCGTTCCTGTCAGCTTCAGTGGTTCATGGTTGAATGCCAGAATATATCCGATACCAAAGCAGCTTCCCGGAAGCATATATGGCATAGTGATAAGGAAATCAAGCATTCCTCCAAAGCGGATTTTTCTTCTGTCAATGTAATAGGAAAGCAAAATTCCAATGAAAGTTCCCACAATAGCTACAATCAGCGCATATTGTACGCTTCGGATAAAAGTATCCATATTCCGTTCCAGTAGTGCGTCCAGATACTCTGTGGTGAACTTCAGCTTTCCACGCATATTTTTGGTAAAGCTGTTCAGGAAAATAGAACCATAAACAAGAGCCATCATAACATAAAATATAGCTGCCCCAAGCCATACCAATATGGCCGATACTCCTTTCACACGGTAGGAATCTCCACTTTCCATGGTCTTATTACTGTTTCCGGCAACTAATCTTTCATTCTTTTTCATCAAATATCGGTATATAGCAAATACAAGTATCGCAGGAATCATAATCAACACATTCAAAGCCGCACTCTTATCTAAGCGCGAATACCCAATCACCTGCATATAAATTTCTGTAGAAACTGTCTCAAATCTGCCACCAATCACCACCGGAGTTCCGTAATCCGAAACAGAACGGATAAAAGAAAGCAAAAAACAGCTTAATAAAATTGGACGCATGAGCGGAATCACAATCCTCCACAATGTGTACCCGGAACCTGCCCCCAAATCTGACGAGGCTCTTACCAGGGACATATCCATCTTTCTCAGCATTCCTAAAATCATAAGTGCATTTAACGAAGCAAAAAACAAAGTTTGCATCACAACTACACCCAACCACCCATAAGGATTGATGGAAAGTCCCAAAAGTCGCTTTGTAATCATTCCATTTCTTCCAAATAACTGAATGTAAGCAAGGGAAGAAACAAACGGAGGTGATACCATACTAATCAGCAGGATGCTTTCCAGAACCTTACCGGTCTTACGTCCGGCTGCCCATACACTGATTGCCACAAATAAGCCAAAAACAGTTGAGAAAAAAGCAGTCAGCAAACCGACAAAGGTACTGTTCTTCACAAGCTTGATGTGCTCCGTAAAAATACTCTGATATACTTCTGTGGTAAATCCCGCATCTCCAATAAAGCTCTGCTTAATCATACAGAAAAGCGGATACAAAATAAGCATCAGCACTCCTGCAACCAGAACTGCCAAAATAAAATAGTCTAAAATATTATAAAAATGGGCATCATATAATGATGCCCGTTTTTGCCTAGGTTCTTTATTCTTCACCTTTATCTCCCATTAATGTTTTCCATCTGTCAAGGATTTCTGTTCTCTTTGAACCAAACAGAGAAAGGTCTTCTTTCATAAGCTGGCTCTCGTCAAAGTTCAGTGTCAGTCCCTTCAAGCTTGGTTTTACAAGAAGACAAGTATTGTTGTGGTCAATTTCTGCCATCATCTTCATATTCTCATCATCAGAGAAGAACCATTTAATAAATGCCTTAGCTGCTTCTGTGTTTTCAGCATTTGCAAATGCAGCAACACCTTCCGGTACATATGGCATTCCGTCTGAAGGATAAATCACTTCTACGTCAGCCTGTTCTTTTAACTGATCCAATGTTCCGTTGATATAAGTAATACCAATACCAACTTCCCCTGCTGCTGTCTTTGTGCTAGGATCGGAACCACGTTTTGAATAATAATCAACATTCTTATTCAAAGCTTCAAAGTATTCCCAACCTTTTTCTTCTCCCTTTGTCTGAAGAAGTGCATTGACAACTGCGTAGTTTGTTCCAGAAATAGCCGGATTAGACATCAGGACTTCTCCCTGATATTCTTCTTTTGTAAGGTCGTCCCAAGACTTTGGAGCTTCCAGTCCTTTTTCCTTCAGGATGTCGTTGTTCACAATAAATCCCACTACAGTAACACCTTTAGAGAACCAGTAATTATCACTGTCTTTGAAATCATCTGCAAGTTCATCTGCTGCATCAAACTCTACTTTCTCAAGTAAGTTATTTGCCTTTGCATCCATGAATGCATCAATTCCGCCCCCGAACCATAAATCTGCTGCTGGTGTTCCACCTTCTGCTTTTAATTTGGAAAGTACTTCACCAGATGACATAGAGATAAATTCAACTTCCGGACCAACTTCTTCTGTAAACTTCTCAAACAGTGGTGTATAAGCATCTCCTGTTGTCACAACCTTAAGTGTTCCTTCCAGTTTCTTTGTTTCTTCTTTCTGGGTGTCTTCCTGTGTCGTAGTCTCTTCTTTTTTCTTTGAGCTTCCGCAGGCAGTCATTCCTACTGCCATAGACAAAGCTAAGAAAAGAGCTGCAAATTTTTTCATGTTTTTCATTGCATAATCCTCCCTTTCTATACAATTCGCATGTATTCTACCACTAAACACTTTACAATTCAAGTAGAATTTGTCAATGTATAAAATATATTTATTTGATTCATCTATATATTGCAAATAGAATTTTTATGTCATAAACTGACATTTTATAAATTATTTTGTTGACGAAAACCCCATTTTAGGGTTATTATAATTAGTACGAATTAAATCTGCTTTTTAATAATGTAAGAAAAAACAGTGCCATGGGGAGGAATGAAACATGGATGAAAAAATCTTGATTTTTAATCAGAAGCTGAATGAACTTTTAGCCTATGCAAAGAAAAAGAATAATATTTTAGAACAGCAGGAAGTCATTTCCTTCTTTTCTGATGTTGAGTTCAATGCAGACAAGACAGACAGCATCTATGAGTTTTTAGAGAAGAGTGGCATTGAGATTGTATATCCTGTCACTGAGCAGGAAGACTTAGATTTAGATTTAAGCTTAGATGATGACAACGTATCCGATGAGGATATGGATGTTGACCTTGATAAAATTGATTTATCTGTTCCAGAGGGTGTTGCCACGGATGATCCTGTTCGTATGTACCTGAAGGAAATCGGTAAGGTACCACTTCTTTCTGCAGAAGAGGAACAGGAGCTGGCCGAACGAATTGCCAATGGAGATGAAGAGGCAAAGAAAAAACTTGCTGAAGCAAATTTACGTCTGGTTGTAAGTATCGCCAAGAGATATAATGGACGTGGACTGTTATTCCTTGACTTGATTCAGGAGGGTAATATTGGTCTTCTGAAAGCGGTCGACAAATTTGATTATAATAAAGGATTCAAGTTCAGCACATATGCTACCTGGTGGATTCGCCAGGCAATTACCCGTGCGATTGCTGACCAGTCACGTACTATCCGTATTCCGGTACATATGGTTGAAACGATTAATAAACTGATTCGTGTACAGCGTAATCTTCTTCAGGAACTGGGTCGTGAGCCGCAGCCAGAAGAAGTTGCCAAGGCAATGGACCTTCCGGTGGAGCGTGTTCGCGAGATTCTGAAGGTTGCTCAGGAGCCTGTATCTTTAGAAACACCAATTGGCGAAGAAGACGACAGCCATTTGGGTGATTTCATCCAGGATGAGAATATGCCTGTTCCTGCAGACGCTGCTGCATTTACACTGCTGAAGGAAGAGCTTTCCGCAGTACTTGATACATTGACTGAAAGAGAGCGTAAAGTATTAACATTACGTTTTGGACTTGTTGATGGACATGCAAGAACACTCGAGGAAGTCGGAAAGGAATTTGACGTAACACGTGAACGAATCCGTCAGATTGAGGCAAAAGCCTTAAGAAAGCTCAGACATCCAAGCAGAAGCAAACGTCTGAAAGACTTTATGAGTTAAATAATAATAACAACTTGAAAGACCGTTAGTAACTTCATCAACGGTCTTTCTTTTTTTCAATTTTTTTCACAAATCATTTGACTTTTTTCTCCTTATGTCATATAATAACATCTGTTGCGGTTGTTCCGCTAATTACATATATCGGGGTGTGGCTCAGCTTGGCTAGAGCGCCTGGTTTGGGACCAGGAGGTCG
>CAJMSZ010000011.1 GCA_905216215.1 uncultured bacterium
CAATAATAAAAATAGTCTCTTAATAAAAAGGAATTTTATACATATAAAAAGGCAAGCCCTGATTTTTATCAACCAGAGCCTGCCTGTCATCTACTTATTTATCTACTATATGAAGTTCCATCAGGAACGAATCCGTCATCCTATTTGGATTCCTCGTCTTCGGCTTCTTCCTCATCTGCTACTGCATTATGAGAAGCAACTACATTGACAACCGGTGTATCCAAATGTGTCACAATCTCGATATCTTTATCTTTGGCAATTTCCAAATCACCTACGGTTAAGCTATCTCCGACTTTCAGCTTGCTGCAATCTATGTCAACTCGTTCTACAAGTGCTTCCGGTACGGCTTTGTACTCAATTTCTGTGAGCAGTTCTTCCAGTACACCATCCACTACCATTTCTTTATTATGGAAAATAATCTCTGCAACGGAATGAATCTTTTCACCACTTACCAGTGCCTGAAAATCCATTTCCAAAATCTGACGTTTCATGGTGTCATAATCCAGTTCCTTAAGCAGAACATTGTATTTCTTACCATCCAAATCCAACACAAGCTTGCTTCCTTTCAGGCATTCGCGCTGGATTCTTTCGGCTTCTTTCTTCTCAATCTGAAGTGGAACCGAACCTTCCATATCCTTTCCGAAAAGATTGCCGGTTACATAACCCTCTCTTCTCAGTCTTTTTGCCTTTGTACCCATATCTCTTTTTTGTACTTTTAAAGTAGTCATTTGTCTTTTCCTCCATTCATACAAAGATATATTTTTGAAAGTGATTGCTTTTAACTACTGACTCAGGACAAGTTCTAAAACTATCCCTCAATTGCAATATACTTCTTCGACTCAACCTGTTTTGCATCCTTCTTCGGAATGTTCAGTTTCAAAATACCATGTTTGAAGCTTGCTTTGATATCTTCTTCGGTAATTCCTTCACCTACATAAAAGCTTCTCTGACATGCTCCACTGTACCGCTCACGACGGATATAATTTCCTTTCTGAGCTTCCTCATCGGATTTTGCTTCATCCTTGTCAAGTCCCTTCGCTGCACTGATCGTCAGATAACCATCATTCAGCTCTACTGTTACTTCATCTTTGCTGAATCCTGGGAGGTCAATCTCCATCTCATATCCAGTATCGGATTCTTTCACATCTGTACGCATTACATTCTTTGCGCGGTGACCATAAAGTTTCTTTTCCATGTTTTTAAATTCCCGGTCATCAAATCCGTTAAACCAAGGGTCAAAACGGTCAAATAAATCAAAGTCATCGTGAAATAAGCTAGGCATCAACATAAGTCATCCTTCCTTCCTGTTTTAACTAACTGATGTCAATAAATAACTTTGAACCTGGAATGTTTAGGAACCTTCTTTTTCTTTTTGTTCCCTTTCTTTTGTTCTAACTGTGTTATAACACCTATATTAGCACTTGTCAAGAGTGAGTGCTATTTTTTTTGTGAAGTTTTTGTGAACTCCTTTTTCTCGTATAATAATGCAAACCGCTTCCTGTCTGCCCTCTGATAAATCCCTGTTCTGCATTCATTCCAGTTCTTCGTTCCTGACAGACTTACAAATTTTCCAGTGCATCCCCGGTAATCCACACGACTTCCGGATTTTCCGGTTCTTCCGTCTCAGCCATTGGTTTCCAGCACACTGCCATCATACAATCTTCCGTCAATTTTTTCTGACAGCACCACACCTTTGAGTCTTCGCAGAATGCCAGCCATTTGTCTGCCTGTTTTTCCATCTGAAACTCTACTTCGCGCGGGTCTCGCGCAAGACCGCTTCCATCCAGTTTCAAGTAGCTCTCTTTTAATGTCCAGAATCGGTAAAACATTTCGCCTCGCTCATGTTCCGTCAAAGTTTCCAGAAATTCTATTTCTTTTTCCGTCAGAACCCTTCGTGCCACTGCTGCCCGGAAAGCTCCAATCCTTTCCACGTCTATTCCCACCCCGCTTTGTGATATGGCACACACCGCGATTCCATTCGAATGACTGATATTAAAACAAATCTGCGGAAACCGCTTCAGATAAGGCTTCCCATGTTCGCCCTTTCCCAGTTCTTCTGTGAAATCCTCTTCGGAAAAGGGAAGGTGATATGTTTCCTTCAGACCATATCGAAGCAGATTAAGCCCCACCCGATGTTCCTTCTGATGTTTGTTTTCTTCATTTGCCAGATGATAAGTTGTCGCATAGATTCTCATACGATTTCCACCCTTATGATATTTGTCAAAAAACATTACTTTTACTATACCTTAGAACAGATTCCTCAGCAAGTCACATTTCTAGAGATATTTTCCTTTACGTTACCCCTTTTATTTCCTATAATGGACTTAGATTGTAATGTTTTCGATCGGAGGCGATATATTTGAGTACAAAAAGAATACATATTTTGGAAAAAGCACTGTTTTTTCCCCGGAAAGGAGCTGCTATCCTTGCTTCAAAAATAACCCTTCTATTGTCAAATGTCTGACTAAAAAAGGTCCACTGGTCCTTTTCGTCGTATGCTTGGCAACAAAATCACCCGGTCCTCTGTAACTTCCAGAAGCCGGGTGATTCTATTATTTTCCTTCTTTAATTTCCACATTCGATACTGATTTCATTGAATACTTTTAAGATTTCATCTGTGGAAACTGCGTTCTTCTCTTCTCCTTTTTTATCCATCACACAATGTCCCTGATGCATCATAATCAGGCGATTGCCATATTCTACAGCATAGCGGAGATTATGCGTGACCATGATGGTCGTCAGTTGCTTTTCTTTTACGATTTTATCCGTCAGCTCCATAATTAGATCGGCTGTCTTCGGGTCAAGTGCGGCAGTATGTTCATCTAAGATTAGGAACTCAATCGGCGTCATGGTTGACATTAAAAGAGCCATTGCCTGTCGCTGTCCACCAGATAAGGACCCTACCTTGACATCCATCTTGTCTTCCAAGCCTAATCCTAACTGAGCCAGACTTTCTTTGTAGTAATCGATTCTGGCCTTATTAATACCTGAACTGAGTCCATAGAATTTACCTTTATTGTCTGCAATAGACATATTCTCCAGAATGGTCATAGAAGGACAGGTTCCCATTGCAGGATTCTGGTACACACGGCCAATCGTCCGATTGCGTTTAAACTCTTTTGCCTTCGTAATGTCTTTTCCATCAATCAGAATCTTTCCCGCTTCCACCGGAATGCTTCCACAGATAATATTTAACATAGAAGTCTTTCCGGAGCCGTTGCTTCCTACAACCGAAACAAATTCCCCCTTATCAATAGAAAGATTGAAGTCCTGAAACAAGCACATTTCGTTAATAGTACCTGGATTATAATATTTATGAATATTCTTAAGCTCCAACATTTGTCTTCACCTTCTTCTTTCTTTCCATATTGATAATCAGAATTACCAGGAATAACACTGCTGTAATCAGCTTCATATCTTGCGGTTCGAAATTTCTAAGCGCGATTGCAACACAAGCTTTGTAAATCACAGAACCAATCAGTACGGCTGTCGTTGTCTTTACCACTGATAAGTTCTTGAATACACTTGTTCCAATGATTACACTTGCAAGTCCAATAACCATTGCACCTGTTCCACTGGAAATCTCAAACACTCTTTCCTCCTGACAGAAAATTCCACCGGCAAAGGCAACAAGTCCGTTTGCAATGGCCAGACCCAGAATTTTCACGTTCCCCTGGTCTTTTGCAAGCGCGGTAACCAGCGTCGCATTGTCTCCTACTGCACGAAGAAGGAAACCCGCTTTGGTTCCAAGGAACAAATCCAACAGAATTTTTGCCAGAAGCGTCAGAACCAAAATCACAATTAATGTCTTCCATTTTGCCAGTGAAGCCGGAAACAGGTCATTGATAAATTTATTTTTAAAGATAGTTTCCTGAGAAAATAGTGGTACATTGGATGTTCCTGCAATTCGAAGATTCACAGTCCACAAGGCTGTCATCATAATAATACCGGAAAGTAAATCTCTGACTTTGCATTTCACATGGATAAGTCCTGTACAAATACCTGCAAGTGCACCTACCAGAAAGGTAATCGGCAGTGTCAGGTAAGGATTTACTCCTTTCGTGATTAAAAGGGCGGTCACCGCCGCCCCCAGTGGAAAGCTTCCGTCGACTGTTAAATCTGGAAAATCCAGTATTTTGTATGTGATATAAATTCCTAATGCTAAGATTCCGTAAATGAGCCCCTGCTCAACAATTGATATTGCAAAGTTCATGCAATGTTCCTCTTTTCTATTGGTTTCGTTTTGTTTATCTATTCAGAAATCGTATCATATGTTTCCACTGCACTGTCTGTCAGTTCACTATCCAGTGTAATTCCAAGGTTTTCAGCCACCTTTGTATTTACATAAAGTCCAGCTTCTGTAATCAGTTCAAAGGAAAGGTCGGATGCTTTTGCTTCACCTTTTAATACTTTTGCAGCCATCTTTCCAGTCTGTTTTCCAAGTGCTACATAATCAAGTCCTTCTGCTGCAAGGCATCCGATTTTCACTTGTTCAATTTCGCTTCCGAATACAGGAATCTTTGCTGCGTTTGCTTTATCAAGTACAGTTGCCAGTGCACTCACTACTGTATTATCTGTCAGGTTTGTAATACAATCAACCTTTGTGAGCAAATCTTCTGCAGCAAGACCAACTTCTGAAACGGAAGTCACACCTTTTGTTACCAGTTCAAATCCGTAATCACCAACCAGTGATTCATATTCTTCAATAGCAGATACGCTGTTTGCTTCACTTGTTGTATAGATAATACCAATTGTCTTTGCATCCGGAAGCATCTTACGAATCATCTCAAGCTGTGCTTCTACCGGAAGCTTATCGCTTGTTCCTGTCACTTCACCAACTGGTTTTCCATCTTCCGTAGCCAGTTCTGCCGCAACCGGGTCTGTCACTGCCGTGTAAATAACCGGAATTTCTGCATCCATAGCTTCATTGTATGCAGCCTGTGCGCTTGGTGTTGCAATGGCACAGATTAAATCCACATCGTCTGACACAAAACTGCTGGAAATCTGGGAAGCAGTTCCCATATCTGCTGCTGCATTTTTATATTCCACTTCAAGATTATCACCTTCTACAATTCCTTCTTCTGCAAGACCTGCCAGAAAGCCTTCCCTACAGTTGTCAAGAGAACCATGTTCTGCAAACTGTGAAATTCCAATGGTGTATTTGCTGGTTTCTTCTGTCTTTGTATCATCCTTTGAACCACATCCTGCCATAAGGGATACTGTCATTACCATTCCTAATACTACTGCTAACATTTTCTTCTTCATAATCGTCTTCTCCTTTTCTCACTTAAGATACATTTTCTTGCTAGTCTGAAAGAAGTCCGTTTATTGAAGTCCATACACAATGCGTAAAATGAATTCAAATAGAATGTGCCTTGGCACATTCCCGCGCCTGCGGTGGTCGCCTTCGATATCTTCCTTCTACACCGCAGTGTGCATATCAAGGGCTTTTTTATAGCAAAGCTATAAAAAAAGCCCCAATCCCACTTGGGATTGAGGCGATATATCATTCTCGCGGTACCACTCAACTTCAACAGTTTTACTGTCCTCTTACATGTACTAACATACACTCCAGTTGGTAACGGGTCTGGTTCCCGACAAGCCATACTCTCTTACGATTTCAAGCTGCCCTCGAAAGTCCATTCAACTATCAGTTCCATACGACAATCCCACCGCCTGTCGCTCTCTGTGATTTCACTCGATAATCTACTCCTCTTTCTCATCGGTTTTCCTTATGGCGTAATCTTAATACTTTTCTTTTTATTTGTCAAGAGGGAAATTTAGCAAATTAAATTGTTAAATTCACATATGTAAAAGGCTTCCTGTTCCGCTATCCATAACTACAGTACCAGTGACGGTGCACTGTATACACGTGCTGCGAGTTCATTGTCAAGCATATACAGGCTCTTTGGATCATCTCCGAAAAGTTCAAATTTCTTAATCAGTCCATCTGCATTTGTTTCTTCTTCACCCTGTTCTTTTACAAACCAGTCTAAAAACTGCATAGTGCGGAAATCTTTGATGCTGTATGCAGCATCATAAATCGTGTGAATCAGGCTTGTTACATACTGTTCATGCTTCAATCCTTCTTCCAATACACTCTTTGCGCTGGTGAGTTCGATGGCTGGCTTATCAATAGCCTCCAGTTCAATCTTTTCTCCGTTATTCTGTAAATACTGCACGAAAAGAAGTGCGTGATCGCGTTCTTCCTGTGCCTGAATCTTATACCAGTTTCCAAATCCATCTAATCCATGGTCATAATAGAAATTTGAAAAATCAAGATATAAATATGCAGAATAAAATTCCTTATTAATCTGCTGGTTTAATAATGCGACTACATTCTTATCTAACATAATTGTTTCCTCCTATAGTACCAAACTGTTATTCGTCCTCTGATAGCATTAAAAGCTTTTGTGCTGTTTCTACCATATTGGTTTCTGAATTCATGCTCGCCTTCTGCAAATAGCGAAATGCCTCCTGTTCCGTCATGTGATTCCGTTCCATCAACATCCGTTTTGCTTCTTCGATGTAATATTGTTCCTGCTCTGTCCGTTTCCTTGGCTGCATTTTTCGTTTTCTTATACGTCTGGCCTGACTGGCCAGCATTTTTTCTATTGTATTAACTAAATCAGCTGTTTTTATCGGGAGACTTAAGGTCTTCACGTCTGACGGATACTCATATTCTTCCGTCTTTGATGTGAGCAAGAGCATGTCAAAATATTCTGGTAGATATTTCAGCAGTTTTGAGTAATGCATATCTAGAAGGCGTCTGCTGCATATGAGTACACCATTTCCCATCTGGTTTGCATAAGTCAGGGCTATAGACGCCCTGTCACAGATATAGGCAGTCTTAATCCCATGTCTTCTGAGAACCAGACTGATGTACTTTGCATCTTCCAGTTTTGGCAACGCTATAATAATGTTGCTCA
This sequence comes from uncultured bacterium, assembly GCA_905216215.1. Classification (GTDB taxonomy): domain Bacteria; phylum Bacillota; class Clostridia; order Lachnospirales; family Lachnospiraceae; genus Allocoprococcus. Next base: position 6,930 of record CAJMSZ010000011.1, read on the forward strand.
TATCTGCTCCTTTTTTAAATTTTGTTTAAATACTCATCTAACTCCCATTTTGATACATCCGCCATATACGCATTCCATTCCTGCATCTTGGCATCTGTATAAATGTCCACGAATACTTTTCCAAGCACACGTTCCATAAATTCACTTTCTTCCATCTGGGTAACTGCCTCTCTGAGAGAACCGGGAAGTTCTTTCAGTTTTTCCTGTTTCTCGTAGCACTCCGGTATTGGCAGTCCCGGATCCATCTGTTTTTCTATTCCCTCAACCCCCGCAGCAAGACACACTGCAACCGCAAGATACGGATTCGCTGATGGGTCTGGGAACCGAAGACTTACCTTTGTATCTTCTCCTTTCTTTCTCTGCACTTTCAAAAGTCCATTTACATTTTTTCTCGCCCATCCAATCTCGTTAGGCGCGTCAAATCCTGAAGTAAGACGTTTATAAGAGTTTACCAGTGGATTCGTTACCGCGCACATAGCCGGTGCGTAATGCAGAATTCCTCCCATAAACCACTTCAGTTCCTGTGAAATGTCTTCATTTTCATCGGACCGGAATAAATTCTTTCCATCCTTATATGCAGAAATATTTAAACGCATTCCTGAGCCTGCCATATCGCTTCTTGGCTTAGGCATGAAAGTCGCATGAAGTCCAAATCGTTTCACGATAGAGCGAACCGCAGATTTAAACGTGATGATGGAATCTGCTATAGGCAGAGGCTCTGCTGCCTTGAAATCAATCTCATGCTGAGATGGCGCAACCTCGTGATGCGAAGATTCTACCTCAAACCCCATCTCTTCCAGATTCAGCACAAGTTCCCTTCTTGCATTTTCCCCCATATCAGTCGGACCTACATCCATAAATCCTGCATTCTCATGAGTGATGGTAGTCGGGCAGCCGTTCTCGTCTGTATTAAACAGGAAAAATTCACAGTCCGGATCCACCTGGAAACAATACCCTTTTTCTTCGGTCATCTTCATAACTCTCTGCAGAATCGCACGGGGATTACACTCATAAATCGTTCCGTCTTCTCTACAGATATCGCAGATGATTCTTGCGACCTTGCCACTTTGCGGTCTCCATGGAAGGATGACAAAGGTGTCCAAATCCGGGTGTAAATACAGATCATCTTTCTCGTAACCATATTTGCCGAACAAAGCTGATCCCTTGAACATGTACCCATGATCCAACGCCCACTCCAACTGGTTTGGTGTCACTGCGATATTCTTCAGGAAACCAAACATATCCGTAAACTGCAGACGGATAAACTCTACATCTTCCTCTTCTACCAGTCTCAAAATATCTTCTTTTGTCTTCATGATTCCTCTCCCTTGTAAACTAGCATGTCCATGCTCAAGATTGGCTGCCTATATTATAGCATACTTTTCTCTACTATTTTCAAATTCTTATCTGAATGTTCGATTTCTCTGGAAAATCGATATAACAATCGGGTATGGTGTATAACATAATATTTAGTTATCTCCACGGAATACAATTTCTCCTGTTTTTTCATCCATGCTCTCTACAATAGCAAGGGATTCCAGATGAACGCCTTTGGAACGAATCAAATCTCCACCTACCTGGAAGCCTTTTTCAATAACGATTCCGGCGCCCACAAGAGTTGCTCCTGACGCATTAATTAATTCAATCAATCCTTCCAGCGCCTTTCCATTTGCCAGGAAATCGTCAATAACCAGCACCTTATCCTCTTTTCCAAGGAACTGCTTTGCCACACGGATATCATATACTCGTCCATGTGTAAAAGACTCCACTTTGGACGTATACACATCCCCGGCAATATTTTTTGTCTGTGTCTTCTTTGCAAACACAACGGGCACATCAAACACTTCCGCTGCCACGCATGCAATTCCAATTCCAGATGCTTCTATAGTAAGAATCTTATTAATTTCCTCTCCTTCAAAACGACGTTTGAATTCCAGACCTATTTCATGGAACAGTTTTACATCCATCTGATGATTCAGGAAACTGTCTACTTTCAGCACATTTCCTTCTTTTACTACTCCATCTTTGCGAATTCTGTCTTTTAATAATTTCATCTCTTTCCCTCCACACTTTCTATCTATATCTTCCAATTCCTTCTGATTTGCAATAGGAAATATGACAGCCTTCTCGATATGTTTTTTTAAAACTTTTTTTCCTCCTTCATCCCCCTGAAGGTTCTGAAGTTCCTGATAAAATGCTTTTGAAAACCAGACCGGATTCCCACACTCGCCTTCATATGCAACACAGCCCAGTTCTTTCCCTGAGGATTGCATCCTATGTAGAAATCGGCTTACCGTATCTTCTGTCAGATATGGCTGGTCTGCCACGAAAAACACCAGTGCTTCCCGCTCATCTGCCGCATGAACCGCCTGGGAAATCGTAACCGACGCCCCATTTCGGCTTTCCGGTGACCACAAAGCATGTACCGCATGCCCTCGTTCTTCCAGTGCCCTGACATACTCCCGGATTTCTTTATACTGAGTCACCACCAGCACTTCCCACTCTGACTCAACCTCACAAATATGCACCAGCCTATCCAGCAAATGCCGATACATGGGATGCCCGTCAATGGGATAAAGCAGCTTGTTCGTTCCAAACCTTCTGCTGTTTCCGGCAGCCATGTAAATCATAGAAAATCTCTTTTTCATTTCCCCTACCTTAAACGATTTCCAACAAGATGTCAACTACTCCGCCACAAACCATTCCTTCTTCTTCCGCAGTTTGTCCTGTCATGTCCACATGAATTAATTTTGACCGCTCTTTGTTTTCCCGCATAAGGAGAATCGCGCTTCGAATGACTTCTGCTTCCACACAGCCTCCACCAATGGTTTCCACACAAGTTCCGTCCTCGAAAACCAGCATCTTGGTACCTTCTTTTCTCGGTGTAGAACCTCTGCGTCCTACAATGGTGGCAAGTGTTTTCTGAAGCCCCATTTCTTCTGCCCTTTTCACGCCCGCAAGAATATTTTCATTGTATCCACCTATATGTTGTTCCTGATTCTTTACCTGAATAATCTCTGCCAGAATAGAAACGGCAATTTCTTCCGGTGTCTCTGCTCCGATACGAAGCCCCACAGGAGTATGAACCGCATCTATCTGCTCTCTTGCAATTCCCTGTTCCACTAGAGATTCCTTCATTCTGGCAACCCGGACATGGCTTCCCATCATTCCAATGTAGGCGTGTGGTTTCTCCATTGCTATTTCCAAACAGGTCTGGTCAAACCGATGTCCTCTTGTCACGATAACAAAATATGTATCTTTATCACCCGAAATCTGTTTCAGTCCATTTTCAAAAGAATCGCAAATGACTCTTTGTACTCCAATGCTTCTGGCTGTCTCTGCAAACTTTGGTCTGTCCTCCAGTACAGTCACATCAAATTCTGTCATAAGCGCAAGCCTGGCCACTGCAATGCCCACGTGACCGCCTCCGCAAATTACCATTTTCTTATTGTAAGCCATACCCTCACTAAATAGCCGTACCCCTTCTATTTGAACCTGTCCGTTTTTTCTTCCACATTTTTCCAAAACCTGCTGCTCATGTGTCGCAAAAAATCCATTTTCTTCCGACTTCCAGCAAATACCATTCCCTGATAGAACAGCCCGTTCTCCTATATGGGCTCCATCAAGCACCGTCACTGCCTTTGTGTCAGAGCCATGTGTATTTTGTATAAATTGTTCAAAAAATGTTCTCATCTTATTTTATCAATCCCATCGCAATCTCTTCACTGGTAATCGGAAGTTCATTGAACCAAAGTCCTGTAGCATTAGCAATGGCATGGGTAATCGCCGGAAGGGGCGTATTGATAACCACTTCTCCGATAGACTTGGCACCAAATGGTCCTGTCTCTTCATGACTTGGTGCAAATTCTACCCGGACTTTCCCCATATCCAATCTGGTCGGAATCTTATATTGCATAAGAGAATTGTTCAGCATTTGTCCCTTATCCGTATACTGAATATTCTCATAAAGAGTCATTCCGATTCCCTGTACAATTCCGCCTTCTGCCTGGACTCTTGCAAGATTCGGATTGATAACCGTACCACAGTCCACAACTGCCGCATAATCTAAAATTTCCACATGACCTGTTTCTTTGTCCAGTTCTATTTCTACTGCACCTACCATATATGGCGGTGGAGAAACCGGAGAAGAATGACTTTCTGTTACCTGAAGCGCCTGGTTACATGCACACATGGAGGCTGTTCCAATCTCTTCCAAAGTGACCGAAGCACCATTTTCCAGATTCCGAGCAACATGTCCATCGAAATCCACCTGGTCTTCCTCGCACTTTAGCATAGTTGCCGCCTGCTTTCTTATCTGTTCCTGCAATTTCAGGCAGGCCTTTTCCACCGCCTTTCCGGTGATGTAAGTAGTGCTTGACGCATAAGAGCCTGAATCATAAGGAGAGGTATCTGTATCTGCTCCCGAAACAACAATCTGTTCCATAGAACAATCCAAGCATTCTGCTGCCATCTGGGCAAGAATCGTGTCACAGCCGGTTCCCATATCTGCTGCCGCAATGGTAAGCGTGTAAATGCCATCTTCCGTCAGCTTGATTGTTGCGGAACCCACATCCACACCGGAAATACCGGAACCCTGCATCGCCATTCCGATTCCCACACTGCGAACTTTTCCATTTCCCATATCGTGGCAAGGATACTTTTCATCCCATCCTATCATTTCTTTCGCCCGCATAAGACATCTGTCCAGCGCACAGCTATTTGCCGTCTCTCCATAATATGCCGGCATAAACTGTCCTTCCCGGAGCATATTCTGCATACGCAAATCGATAGGGTCTCTTCCCAGCTTCTCCGCCAGCTTATTTACTGTGGTTTCCACCGCAAAGATTCCCTGAGTTGCACCATATCCGCGATAGGCACCGGCTGCCATCTGATTGGTGTACACCACATCATAAGCAAAACGATATGCCTGTGCATCACTGTAAAGAGGAATCGACTTGTGCCCGGAAAGCCCAACGGTTGTGGGACCATGTTCCCCGTAAGCACCTGTATTTGACAATGTATATACATCAATGGCACGAATTCTGCCATCTTTATCTGCTCCCATTTTCACGGTTACTTCCATTTCGTGGCGCGGTGAGGATGCAATCTGCGACTCTTCTCTTGAGAAAAGTATCTTGGATGGTTTTCCTGTTTTCCATGTCACAAATGCAGGATAAATCTCCGACACTACCGACTGTTTTGCGCCAAATCCACCTCCAATACGTCCTTTAAAGACACGCACCTTAGACTTTGGAATTCCAAGAGCTGCCGCAACAATCCGCCTTGCATGGTAAACAATCTGGGTAGAACTCAACACATTTAACCGACCATAGGTATCCATAAAACAGACTGTACGGAAAGTTTCCATCATTGCCTGCTGACAGGCCTTTGTATGGTAGGTCTCTTGCAGTACAATGTCACAATCCGCCAGCACCTTATCTACATCACCATACTCCGTCTCATCATGAGCACATAGATTTCGTTTATTATCTGCACCTACGGGACAAAGAGATTTCCAGTTGTCCTCCGGATGAACCAGTATCTCATTGTCCTTTGCTGTATGAAAATCCAACACAGCAGGAAGTACCTGATATTTCACTTTAATCAGCTTCAGCGCTTTGTCCACACAGGCTTCATTTTCTCCTGCCACAATCGCTACCGGGTCACCCACAAACCGCACCTGTCTGTCTAATAGAAGGCGGTCATACGGGCTTGGCTCAGGATAGGTCTGTCCCGCATTGGTAAAACGCTCCTGTGGCGCATCTTTCCATGTATAGATTGCCTCAATTCCCGGAACTTTCTGTGCTATGTCAGTCTTAATTTCTTCGACAATAGCATTGGCATATGGGCTTCGAAGTAACTTCACAATCAAACAGTCTTTCGGTGCCATATCATTGGTAAACACCGGTTTCCCCGTAACCAATGCCATCGCATCTTTCTTTCGGACAGGTTTCCCTACTACTCGCATACAGCGCCTCCTTTTTTCCTATATTCCATAAATGCATGAATTCCGCGAAGCTGCCCTTCATATCCTGAGCATCTGCACAGATTTCCTGCCAGATATTCTTTGATTTCCTCATCGGTAGGATTCTCATTTTCGCGAAATAACGCAATCGCGTTCATAATCATTCCCGGATTACAGAAGCCACACTGTTCTGCTCCCTGGTCTGCAAGAAAAGCACCGAATTCTTCTGCTTCTTTTTGTAGACCTTCTAAGGTATCCACTTTATGACCATCCGCCCGTGCTGCAAGTACCGAACAGGAAAGCACTGGTTTTTCATCCAGAAAAACCGTGCAAAGTCCACAGTTTGCAGTCTCGCATCCACATTTTACACTATAACATCCGTGATTCCTCACAAAATCAATCAGTAACATATCGGGACTGATTTCATCTACGATTTTCTTGCCGTTTAATATCAAACTAATCCGCATACTCTCTCACTCCCTTTCCTTCCCGAATCTTTTCTAGTCCACGTTTTATTAATACATCTGCCAAATGACTTCGATATTCTGCACTTGCACGCATATTTCCTCCTGTAGGCACCCGGGCTGCCAGCTCTCCGGCAATCAGTTTCACATCCTTTTCCGTACAAGTGTCTGATTCTAACAATGCTTTCTGCTCTGGTTTTATCGGAACACGCATGGCTTCCATCGGTCTTGCGCCTACCGATACTACCAGTTCTTCTTTCATTGCACCAATTCCAACTGCAAGAACCGGAAAATCTGTCTTTGTGTTTCTGTGAGACAGATAAGCAAAGTTCCCTTCTGTTTTCCTCACGATTACACGGACCAAAATATCCTTATCTTTCTTCCTTTTCACAAACTCTGTCAGAGGAAGTATCCCTCCCTTGTACAATTCCACATAAGAATCCATTGCCAGAAAACAAGTCAGCACATCTGAAAATCCAAATCGTCCAAAAATACTTCCACCGATTGTTGCAAGATTGCGGAACTGAACTCCTACAATATCCTTTACACAAGTTCTGATTGCACCATTGCTATAGCTGTTTAATCCCTCATGAAGCTCCAACTGTCTAAGGGTTGTCATACATCCGATTGAAAATTCTGTTTCTGTTTCTTCAATTGTGTTCAATCCAAGCCCTGATAAATCAATCGCTGTCTGTACCTGTGCACTGCTCATTCGCATCCACAGCATACCACCAATCACACGGTTCGCACGCTTCTGATTCAACTCGTACGCCTGCTCCATGCTTTCTGCTTTCACATATTCTTTTATCTTTATCATTACAAGTACCTTTCACTAATTCTTTTCTGTTTTTGGTAATACTATATTGAAAATAATGGCAACCAGTGCTGCCGGTACAATACCGGAACCTCCGAAAATAAGCTGAATGGTATCCGGGAGGTGACTGAGGACACCTGAGTTGGAACCGATTCCATATCCAAGTCCAAGTGCAACCGACACAATGGTCACACTTCTTGTATCTAAGGGGTCTTTGGTAATCAGTTGAATTCCACTTACCACAATAGAGGAAAACATCATAACAGCAGCTCCACCCAGTACACTTTGTGGCATAATCGAAATCAGTGCCGCCAGCTTCGGGAATAAGCCGCAAAGAATCAGAAAAACAGCTCCCACTGCCAGTGCAAAGCGGTTTACAATCTTTGTCATGGTAACCAGACCTACATTCTGGCTGAAAGAGGTATTCGGAAGTACACCCAAAAGTGCCGCAAAACTGGAGCCAATCCCATCACAGATAACACCACCTGATAATTCGGTATCTGTAGCTTCTCTGTCCATTCCGCCTTCCATAACGCCTGAAATATCTCCCACCGTCTCTACTGCAGTTACAACAAACATAATCAATACAGGAATCACTGCCCGGAGGTCAAAGACCGGTTTTACCGGCAACAATTTGGGCATAGCAAACCATTTTGCCTGTGCTACCTTGTCCCAATTAAGCACCCAGGCTTTAGTATATTCCACACCTTCTGCTGTAACCCCCGTTGTCGGAAGGAAGATTGCCATAATAGCTGCTACAATATATCCTGCAATAATTCCAATCAAAATAGAGGAGGCGCTTGTCATTCCTTTGGTTCCATGCTTTAAAGCCACAATTATAATCAATACAATGGCACCCAGACACAAGTTTTCCACAGAACCAAAATCATTTGCCGCATTTCCGCCTCCGAAGGAATTTACGCCAACTGCAATCAGGGAAAGTCCTATAGAAAGCACAACGGTACCGGTCACCACTGCCGGGAAAAATTTACGAAGCGGTTTCAGCATAAATCCAAGTACACCTTCAAACAGACCGCCTATAATAGACGCACACATAATTGCTCCGTATGCCAGCACACCGCCACCCATGACCTGGGCTACACTGTTAAATACTCCGATAAATCCAGAACTGGTTCCCATGATAATCGGAACCTTTCCACCGATAGGTCCAATGGAATACAACTGCACTAAGGTAACAATTCCAGCTACCAGCATGGCATTCTGCAATAGACTGACCTGTAAATCTGCAAACTCACTTCCCACGCCCATTCCACAGGCTCCCGTAATGATAAGCAATGGGGTTAAATTTCCCACAAACATAGCAAGTACATGTTGAAGCCCTAAAGGGATTGCTTTCTTTAACGGTAGTTTTCCATAAAAATCATACTCCGCACCTTTTTTTTCTACTTGATTCATTTTTCATTCCTCCGTGTTGTACATAAACATTCTGTATCCGCAACTGCTTTGTTGCACCATTATTATGATTCCAGTCCAATCATAAACAGCTCATAAAAGTCATCCTCATCCGCAAGCTTGGGAGAATTTTCTCCTCCTCCATTTGTACTGCGCTTCATGGCAGCATGAAATTCCTCTCCTGCACAAACAACATCCATCTCATATATCTCATAACCATATTCCCTGCAAATTCTGCAAAAAGATTCCAATGGTTCTTTCTCATTTCTTGTTGCGAGTAACTTTTCTTTCAATACGGAATCCTTAACTGCCAGGTGTTGCAATTCGTCTAACATTCCAACTACATCTTTCATTGTCATCTCTCCCTTCTGCTGCTTCAGACACTTAACCTAAACTGTGAAACTAAGACACTCCTACCTTCTTGCAAATATCCTGCAAACAACATTTTTCACAATATGGTTTGGTTCTGGCTGTGCAGACCTCCCTTCCGTGGTAAACCAGACGATGGCAAAAATCACTTCCTTCCTCCGGTGGCACCAATTTCCAGAGTGCCATTTCCACTTTCTTGGGCTCCTTCATTCCGTCTACCAGTCCAATCCTGTTCACAATACGAATGCAATGGGTATCCGTTACAATGGCAGGCTCCCCAAATACATCTCCCATAATCAGGTTGGCGCTTTTCCTTCCTACACCTGGAAGCTTCATTAAAGCGTTAAAGTCTTTCGGAATTTTCCCCTGATATTCATCTCTTAACATTTTCATACAAGCACTAATGTCCCGCGCCTTGCTTCTGCCAAGACCACATGGTCTTACAATCGCCTCGATATCATCTACGTCGGCATCTGCAAGTGCATTTACACTGGGATATTTTGCAAACAATCCCTCTACCACTACATTCACTCTTGCATCCGTACACTGAGCCGCCAGACGGACACTGACCAGAAGTTTCCATGCCTCATCATAATCCAGTGTACATCCTGCATCCGGGTATTCCTGTTTCAAGCGCTCTATTACCTCTAAAGTTCTCTGTTTCTTTGTCATATGGTTCTCCTAAAGAGCATAGGATTCTTTTAGCGAAATCAATGCTCCCTCTCTCTCATATTTTTCTTGTAAATTTTTCAATACAGTCTGTCGTTTTTCATCAAGCAAATCCACCTGATTTACCACATACCGATAATCACACTCTACATTTTTCCGTTGTCCCCATGGTGCATTCAATACTTCCAGCAAATGCTCTTCTGTAACTGTTGTTCCCCGTGTAATACCAAGGCAGTCGATTGCCTGTTCCAGTCTGTGACATACTGCCCCAAAAGGCTGACCAATTGCACTTGCTCCTGCAACACCAATAACCAAATCTGTCTGCTTTGGGAGAACTGGTTCTGAGGCAGAAGGTACTTTGAACGGAAGTCTGTGGCTTCCATCTGCCTCCACAAGCACCACATCATAGTCTTCCCTTAAGTGCTCCAGCATTTCTTCGCTCACACCGCTGATTTTTCCGCCTCCACAGGGAATCCCCACCGGTGTGATTCCATCCCGCGTTTCCTCCTGCATATGAGTTGTGGTCGTAACTGCTACACGGAACCCCGCTTCTTTCAATTCTTTTGCCAGGGTAAAAATCAAAGTCGTTTTACCGCCTGCTCCCACCAGACTGATCACGTGATGCCTTTCCGGGACAATCCCCAGATATGTCGTCCAGTTTTCTATTTGTTTTCCAGACATAATATCGCCTCCAATACTCCTCCTGCAATACATCTCGCCTTGTCAGAAATGGTATTACAGTTTTCCTTTTCTTCCAAACGAGGGTCAATATCCGCCATCTTGCAGCCTTTTGTCACCCGAAAGCCTTCTGGCAATATTCCCCTTAAAATCCCGGAAATTTCTGCACGAACCGGCAGCTCCCCAATCCGCGCAATCTGTTCTCCTCTATTTATCTGTTCTCCTATCCTCCCCGGACATCGAACTATCCCGTCTACCGGTGAATATATGACCCGTTCTTTATCATAGCCCCCTATTTTTGCAGGTTTTCCTGTATTTGGAATTGCCTGTCCCGAATAATAAATCCTTCCCAAATTGTGTCCCCGCATGGTTTCAATGACTGCATCCACATCTTCTCCTGCGGTAAACCCAGGACCAAGTCCTATCGTAATATCCGCCATATCTCTGGTTGTTCCCATATTCTTCTTAGCAAGAATCCCATCTACCAATATCTTCGGCTTCCACTCTTTTAGAATGGTACAATCCGGGTCTACCACCACCGGGATTTTTCCCGAATATAAAATATTCTCTATTTCCGATTTTGAGGCAAGACAGGCCGTGATTCCTTCAATTGTAATCTGTCCTGCGTAAACAGCCTCAGAAAACGCGACCTTTCTCCGAATTGCTGAAGGGCGCTCACACTCCAGTGCAATAACAGGAAATCCCGACGCATGCAGCTTTGCAATGGTTCCACTGGCAATATCACCAGCACCACGTATCACCACAAGATCTCTCATAAACTCTGTGCTCCTATTTCAATAACTCACTCCACTGGTCTTCTTTGAACCCGGTAAATACCTGGTTTTCTGTCACAAGCACCGGTCTCTTTACCAGCATTCCGTCTGTGGACAAAAGCTGATATTGTTCTTCCTCACTCATAGCCGGAAGCTTGTCCTTAAGTCCCATTTCTTTATATAAATTTCCACTGGTATTAAAAAATTTCTTTAGTGATAATCCACTCTTCTTGTGCCATTCTTTCAATTCTTCTGCCGTTGGATTTTCTGCTTTGATATCACGGTCTGTATATGTCAAATGATTGTCATCCAGCCATTTCTTTGCCTTTTTGCATGTGGAACACTTTGGATATTCGATAAATAACATCTTGTACCTCCTCTTTTCCTCTCAATAAAATATCACAATGCTTTTCATACATTATAATTTATTTCTATTTCTGGTGCAATGTAAAAAGTACCGCAAAATCCGCAGAATATGACTCATATTCTTATAGATTTTGCGGCACTCCTTTGTGCATTTTCTTTATTCTACTTTTCTTCGATTTTCATGGCTTCTGTCTTGTCGTTCAGAATCTTCATAAATTCTTCTCCGGTAATGGTCTCTTTCTCATAAAGATACTTGGCAAGTTCATGAAGCTTATCCATATTATCAGACAATAATTTTTCTGCTTTATTATATTCCTGTTTTACCAGTTCAATTACCATCTCATCAATATCTGCTGCCGTCTCACCTGCACATGCAAGGGAAGTATCACCTCCCATATACTGTCCGCTTACTGTTTCCAGTGCAACCATACCAAACTTATCACTCATACCATATCTGGTAATCATGCCACGGGCAAGCTTTGTCGCCTGTTCGATATCATTGGATGCTCCGGTTGTAATCGAATGGAACACCAAATCCTCTGCCACACGACCACCGGTCAGTGTTGCTATCTTATTCTCCAGTTCTTCCTTACTCAGAAGATTACGCTCTTGTTCTTCTACCTGCATGGTATAACCAAGTGCTCCGGATGTACGCGGAATAATGGTAATCTTCGTTACCGGTGCCGAATTTGTCTGCAATGCCGCCACCAGTGCATGTCCAATCTCATGGTAGGAAACAATCAGTCTTTCCTTACTTGAAAGCACCTTATTCTTCTTCTGATAACCAGCAATTACCACTTCAATGCTCTCTTCCAAATCCGCCTGTGTCACATACTTCCGTCCATCCCTGACTGCGCGAAGCGCTGCCTCATTGATCATATTGGCAAGCTCTGCACCGGATGCACCGGATGATGCACGTGCAATGGCATTAAAGTCAATATTATCCCCCAGTCGTATCTTCTTCGCATGTACCTTCAGAATGGCTTCTCTTCCCTGAAGATCTGGAAGTTCCACTGGAATTCTTCGGTCAAATCTTCCTGGTCTTAAGAGCGCCGGGTCCAAAGTCTCCGGTCTGTTTGTTGCTGCCAGAATGACAACGCCCTTAGAACCGTCAAATCCATCCATCTCCGTCAAAAGCTGATTCAAAGTCTGCTCCCGTTCATCATTTCCTGTCATTCCCTGCGTGTCACGCTTCTTACCAATGGTATCAATCTCATCTATAAACACAATACAAGGTGCTTTCTCATTGGCCTGCTTGAACAGGTCACGAACCTTGGCCGCACCCATACCTACAAACATTTCCACAAATTCCGATCCGGAAATAGAGAAGAAGGGAACGTTGGCTTCTCCGGCTACTGCCTTTGCTAGTAAGGTTTTACCTGTTCCCGGTGGTCCTACAAGAAGCGCTCCTTTCGGCATCTTTGCACCGATTTCCTGGTACTTTTCCGGAGAGTGTAAGAAATCCACAATCTCCCAAAGAGCTTCCTTGGCCTCATCTTCACCAGCTACATCCTGAAATTTGATTCCCGTCTCACTGGCTACATAAACCTTTGCGTTGCTCTTTCCGAAGGACATGGCGTTGCCCATTCCTGCACCACCCATTTTTTTCATCAAAGAACGCGAAAGTAGTTGTCCAATAATTACAAAAAATAAAATTGGCAATACAAAAGACAAAAGCATACTCAGAACCGGACTCATAGTCTGCTCTTTCACCTGTCCGAATTCACATCCCGCTTCCTGAAGACGGTCTACCAGATTCACATCCTCGAATGTATTCGTACTGTAAAACTTTTCATCCTTATCCTGAAAATAAATCTCATCACCGGAAAGTTCTACCTTCGATACTTTCTTGTCACTGAGCATTGTCAGAAACGTTCCATAATCCACTTCTGTAACTTTCTGCTTCGCCAGTCTTGGAACCAGAATTGTATTCAACAGAATCACCACTGTCAGTGCAATCAGATAATAGACAAATAACGGTTTCTTAGGCTTGTCCACTTTCTGCATATTATCACCATTCCCTTCTCTCATCATCCGTATGATTTTATCATTTATTGATTTGTTCATATTTTAACCCTTATGTGAAGGAATGCAAAGGGAAAAAAGAGAAAATTTTCTAAAATAAATATAAAACCACAAAGAGGATATCATCTCTGACACCCTCTCTGTACACAAGTACATCTTAAATTGGGAAAATTTTAATAATATTGTTTTGACAATAAAAAACCATATTTTGGATTATATATCTAACTTTTCTCACGTCAACTCCTATAGGTATCTCCTATATATATTGTAAAACATGGTTTTTTTCGATTTGTTACCTTTTATGAAAACAGTTATAATGAAATTTAGTACTTGAAGACGAAACAGGAAGATGAGACTGGAAACCTGAAATATGCTTAATGATTTTTTAGAAAATAATGTTCAGAATAAATTACATATTATTTCAATTTTGCATTTAAAACGCTCCATCTCTTTAAAGGAATTAAGGCATGAATTAAATCTAAGCACATCTGGAATTAATTCTGTCATAAATGAATTAAATTCTGAATTACGTAATCTCGCAGGAATTCACAAAAGTTCCGCTTGTTTTAAGCTTTTTAAACACAAAAAGGATGTTACTTACACTGAGTTGTGTCATGCTGTTTATAAAAACTCTGCTGTATTACAATGTTTACGTTTTTTTATCACAAACGAAGAGCATAAACCTTTCTCACATTTTATTGAAGAAAAATTTATGTTATAGCCGGCAATGATTCCTCATATTAAGGAAATAATTGAAACCAAACTAGAAATTACAGCCATCCTGAGAAAACTTACGAAACCAATACAGGCAATTGCCATAGCTGACTCAACCGCAGAACTCGATAATGAGAAACTATGAAAAATATAATTCAATTTATGAGATACATAAGATAGGATACACAAGATGAAAACAAACGCAGAACATTTAAAGACAACCCTCGACCGCCTTCCTTATGGCGATGAAAACCCGCCATCCGATTTAAGAGTACGCAAGACTCTTCCTGAAGGCGTGAAAGCAAGTGAATTATATGGAGATATTATCCGCATTGCATGGCCAAGCTTTGTGGAACTTTTACTGACTCAGCTCGCCTCCATGGTAGATTTGATGATGGTCGGTTCCATTGGAAAAGGGACTGACCCGACACTGGGAGTTCATGCTATCTCAGCTGTAGGACTTACCAATCAGCCTAAGTTTTTATTGATGACTGCATTTATTGCCATGAATACCGGAGTGACTGCTCTTGTTGCACGTTACAAGGGGAGTGGTGACAAAGAGCAGGCAAATCTGATGGTCCGTCAGGGACTTATGGTTTCATTTATTGCGACACTTATTCTTTCTGCCCTTGGAACGATTTTTGCCCGGCAGATGGTGCTATTCATGGGCTCTACCGAGGAAACGGTTACTGTCATGGCAACCCAGTATCTGCAAATTCAGATGATTGGATTTCTTACCATGGCACTGACTTCGACCATCACTGCCTCTTTGCGTGCCGTAGGAGATTCCAAAACTTGTATGATTTATAACCTGATTGCAAATTTGGTCAATGTTGTATGTAACTGGCTCTTAATTTATGGCAATCTTGGTTTCCCGGAACTTGGTGTTGCCGGCGCTTCTATCGCAACTGTAATCGGACAGTTCGTTGCATTTTTGATTGCATTGTCTGTAATCGTCCGTGGAAATGGATTTTTGAAACTGGAATTCCATCTTGGCTTCCGCCCACATGCGGATGCCCTCCGGAAAATGATTGATATCGGTATCCCTGCCATGATAGAACAGCTCCTCATGCGCGCAGGCATCATTATTTTTTCGAAAGCAGTTGCAGGTCTTGGTACTTCTGCCTATGCAACCCATCAGGTATGTATGAACATTCAGGCTTTGTCCTTCATGACAGGTCAGGCTTTTGCCGTTTCTGCCACTTCGCTTGTTGGACAGTCTCTTGGAAAACGCAGAGAGGATATGGCTCAGGCATATTGCCACAAAACCCGCTCCGTCGGCTTTGTATCCGCAATCATTCTGATGCTGATTTTTATCTTCTTCGGAGGAGATATTGTCGCATTGTATAATAATGATATTACTATTATCGAAACCGGTGCACATATTATGCTTTTCATTGCATTTATGCAGCCATTCCAGACTTCCCAGTTCATCATCGCAGGAGGTCTCAGAGGTGCCGGAGACACAAAAGCTACTGCAATGATTACCTCCGTTACCGTTCTCATTTTACGACCAGTATTGGCAATTGTCCTAATCCGCATGGGATTTGGTCTGTATGGTGCATGGATGGCCTTTGCCTCTGACCAGCTTGTCCGCTCCCTGCTTATATTGCTGCGCTATAACAGTGGAAAATGGAAGCTGGCTTATAGAAAATAGCACCTGATAAATTTTATAGAAACCAAAATCTTCCGGATGCTTTCCCTGCACCGGAAGATTTTTTGTTTCTTATACTGGGTTCTATGACAAAAACAGTAATTCGCTTCCCTGTTTTCCTTTTTTGACTTCTATTTTATCTGTAATCACTTCCCGCAACAAATCCACATGGGAAATGATTCCAACGATTCCATTTGCACGCCGGATACTCTGCAGTACCTCTAATGCATCATAAACGGAATTCTGGTCCAGAGAGCCAAAACCTTCATCGATAAACATGGCTTCCATCTTCATACCGCTTCCCTGGGCCTGGACAACTGCGGAAAGTCCGATTGCAAGGCTGAGTGCAACCAGAAATTTCTCACCGCCTGACAAGGTGGTGACACTTCGTCTTTCGTTGCTCTGTCCATCCAGTACTTCCAGTTCCAGACCACCTTTGTGAGAAGCCCCAGCTATGGTATTGGTACGGAAAAGTTGATAACGTCCGCCATGGACATTTTTCAGCAATCGATTCGCTTCTACAGTAACCGAGGATAACATTACACCTAAAACATACCGTTGAAGACTGATTCCTGTCCGTCCCCGCAGATGATTTGCAAAGTCTAAGTCTGCATCAACCTGTATCCGCTTCTCTGCGTGTTTCTCACCCCGGCTTTGTAAATTCTCAACATCCTGCTGCATTTTCTCTGCCGTCTGCTGCGCCAAAATATACTTTCTTGTTATCTCTTTATGATGCTGTTCCAGAATCAGAAGTTCCTGCTTCTGATTTTCCAAATCCGGTTCCTGCTGTCCGTCTAGTTTTTCTTTCAGTTCCTCTACCGTTTTCCATGCTGTCCGAAGTTCGGACTGGAATCGGAGAATCTGTTCCTTCTGCTGGTTTTTCTGCTGCGGCTCCATCAGACTTTTCGCATAGCTTTCTTCAGATTCGAATGCCATCTCTCTGCATTTTTCTTCCCAGCATTTTTTCTGAGACACCAGAGTTTCTTCCAGAATCTTCTGTTCTTCACGCAGATTTTCTAATGCTTCCTGTGCCGCTTTTTCATCGGAAATCGCATCTGTTAAAATCTGTTGGAATTTCACGGTCAGTTCTTTGTATTTTTCAATGCGCTGCCTTAAATTCTCACTTTCCATTTCTAACTGCCGAATCGTATCCACACCGTCAATTTTCTGTTTCTTGTTTTCTTCTAAAGCACTCTGAATCGTCCATGCCTTTTGTTCTGCCGCAGTCACGCTTTGCTGACGCTCCCGATAGCTATGCTCTGCTCTTTCTCTATCTTTCGCAGACTTTTCCACCACGCGCCCAGCTTTTATCATTTCTTTCTGTAATGCATCCAGCTCCTGTTCTGTAATATGCTCCTCGCAAAGCTTCGCTGGATTTGGATGGGTACAGCTTCCGCAGACCGGGCACGGCTCTCCATGCTTTAACTGCTGCGCAAGGGTTCCGCTGATTCCACCCAGATAACGCTGCTGTGCTTGTGAATAACTTTCTATCTTTGCTTTCTGGACATCCATTGCCGCAAGCCATTCTTTGTGTTTTTTCTCATAGCCTGCCTTTTCCTGCTCTGCCAGACGCTTTTCCGCTTCTAATTCTCTGACTGCCTCTTTTGCTTCTTTCTCTCTTTGCTCTAAAATACGGTAAATATCTTTCCGGCTGTCTAACAAGTTCAAACGTCGGACACCTTCTTCATAAGCTGGCTGCCCTGCTTCATGATCCGCTATTTTTTGTTTGATTTTACCCAGAACCGCTTCTGCTTCTGCATGTTTTCGTCCGGCTTCCGCAGATTTTCGTCTGCCGCTTTCCGCATTTTTCTTTGCAGTACAGTAAGACTCATAAACTGGTCTGATTTGCTCTGCTTCCTCTGCACGGGCTACCAGTTGTTCCAAAGCTTTCATCTTCTCCTGTTCCTGCTCTAGCTGCTCTGCCGTGCGCTGTCTTTGATGAAGATTACGGAACTGTTCTTTCAGAAGCTGCGCTTCTTCATATTCCTTACGTTTCTTTGCCTCGGCTTCTTCCGCTTCAACAGTCTGTATCTTTAAATCTTCTGTCTGCCTTTTTTGCTCCTCACCCATGATTTCTAAGGCTTCCAGCGTTTCACAATGATACTCCGCAAGCTTACTCTTCATGGCTGCTGCCTCTTCCCGCAGTTCTTTATCTTGTTCTGCAACTCTGCGGTACATTTCTTCCGCAATTTTCTGCCATTTCTCTGCCTTAAAAAGACTGACTAAAATTTTCTCTTTTTCTTCGGAATTGGAAATCAGAAGTTTTTCAAACTGCCCCTGAGGTAAAATAATCACCTGCCGGAACTGCTCGTAGCTGAGCCCGATGATTTCTTCCGCCTTTTGGTTGACATTTTTTATTTTCGGATTTTCAAATATCGGCACAAATTCTCCGTCTTTCTGTATCATACAATTATGAAAATCCATCAGATTCTTTCGTCCAAACCGCAATCTCCGCTCGAACCGGTAGCATTTCTCACCAATGGAAAATGTAAATTCTACAAAAGTCTCATCCGATGGCTCTGCCAGTTTACACCGCATCACACTGATATCCCCACGGCTTCCTCCACTGGATTTTCCATAAAGGGCATAGCAAATCGCATCCAGAATGGTCGTTTTCCCTGCTCCCGTCTCTCCGTAAATCAGAAACAATCCATTCTTTTCCAGTTTTTCGAAATCGACAAACATTTCCTTCTTATAAGGTCCAAAACACTGAAATCGTAAAGTCTGTGGTCTCATGAAAGCTCTGCCTCCTTTTCGCTCCATTCCAGCACTTCTTTAAATAAGGCTTCCTGCTCTTTCGTAGGCTCACAGGAAAATGTTTCTTCACAGAATTTTTTCATGATGTCCATTTCATCCATAGTCTGTATCTGCCCTACGGTAAGTGCCGTCATTTCTCCATTTTCTTCCAGACTTTTTCCGTGAAGCTCCAGTAAATACGGAAAATGCTCCTGCAATTGCGCCAGTAACTCCAGTCCTGCATAACGGTCCGTCAGCTTAACCCGCAGATAATAATTCCCCAAACCTTCCATTGTCAGGATTTCATCGTAGGTTCCCTGAATGGTCTTATACCCATGCAACTGCTTTAGTGGAACCAGATACTGTTCCATGGTCTCAGTATCCAGAATCACTACACTTTTCTCCTGGCTTTCCTCTTTTCCAAAGGAATACATCACGGGACTTCCACTGTAACGAATCCGTTCACTGATTACCTGTGGTTTATGAATATGCCCCAGTGCCACATAATCAAAGCCTTCGAACACATCTTTGGAAACGGCAGACGCAAAGCCCACCCGCGCGGAACGGTCGGACTCAGAAAGCTCTGCATTTACAATCAGCGCATGGGTCATTAAAATATTTCTTTTGCTTCTGTTCATTTTCTTACGAATCTCGTCGCAGACCACCTGCATGGCCTTTTCCTGGGATATGATTTCTTTCTTCCGCTCCGGGAAAAGTGCCATCACTTCCTCTCTGTGAAAAAATGGCACCAGGTAAATATCTGTATCCGGAAAACAGACCGGCTCAATCTCCCTTGTCAGTCTTCCTGTCACAAAGAGTCCTGCCGCCTTCAATAATTCTCTGCAGGAAGAAAGACGAGGTGCACCATCATGGTTTCCTGCAATTACAAGAAACGGTACCTTCAATTCTCTACAAATGGTTGTTGCTGCATCGTTATATATCGCAATGGCATCTGCATTGGACACACTGCTATCATAAATGTCCCCTGCACAAAGCACCGCGTCAACCTTCTCATCTTTTATAATCGTATATAGTTGTTGGAGGAAGAACCTCTGGTCTTCCTCCAACGATGTATTCCCTGCTGTCATCCCCAGATGCCAGTCAGATGTATGCAATATTTTCACGCTCTATAACTCCTTTTTCCCAAGCCGGACTTCTTCCATTTCCTTTGCCATATCCGCATCCATATGCTGAAACAGATAATTTTTAGCGGTTTCTTTTCTGTCTGCTATATCTGTTTCGATTTGTCTGCGCACAATGTTCACTTCCTCAAGAAATTCCCGGGAGGAAATCAAAGTACCGCCCTGTCCTAACGTAACAATCTGCTCAATTCCATCGGATGTAACAACGGTCACATGATATCTCTTTCCGATTTCATGGACAACCTTCTCAATGTATTGATCTGCAGTCTCTGCTTCTTTGGTATAAACCACGTGAATATTGTGATATTTCTGAATTTCCTGCTGGAATCCCTCTACCTTATACGCATCGAATACCAGAATCACCGGGATTTTCTTGTACCCTTGATAATTACAGAGAATATCCATCAGCTTATTCCGTGCTGCTTCAAAATTCATCTGTGCCAGTTCTTTCAAATCCGGCCATGCATGAATCACGTTATAACCGTCAACCAACAAATACTCTTTGACTGGTTTCTGCTCCTTGGGCACCTTCTCTGCTGTTCCCACCAACAATTTCTTCGATCCATTTTCCGCCTTACGCTCAATTCTGCCGTATGTCCGAATAAAAATTTCTTCCAGTTCTTTGTCTGCTTCTTCCATCTTCCGTAAATTGGAAACTTGAGATTTCTTTACTGGGCTCTGCTCTATATTCCGCATTCCATTATCTTTTATGCGAAGTTTTTCCAGTTGGTTTTCTATATGCATATACTCCGGAACTTCGTTCCATGGCACTGCAAATCCTGCCCCATGAGCACAGAACACAGAACCGGTTGGATTCTCCATATCCCGTTCCGGATCATATCCGTATGCTTCCATGACTTCTTCCGGGTTGTGGCAAGGTGCATACCCCTGCAAAGTAAAGAAAATCCGTCCTCTCCCTTTGCTGTACGAAGCCACTTCTCTTGCATAATCGCGCATCGTTGCAACCGGCGCACTTCCTACAATAACAGAATCTTCTCCTTCCACTTCCGGCGGTTGAAATTCTCCATATCGCTTCTGAATATCCGTCAATGCCCGTCCCACACATTCGGATGGCACTTCCAGTCGGAAATCATAATATGGCTCCAGCAAAATGCTGTCTGCCTGCATCAGTCCCTGCCGCACCGCACGGTAAGTGGACTCGCGGAAATCTCCGCCTTCGGTATGCTTCAAATGGGCTCTGCCTGCTGCCAGTGTGATTTTCATATCCGTAATGGCGCTTCCGGTCAACACGCCCCGGTGAATCTTCTCCATTAAATGGGTCAAAATCAGTCTCTGCCAGTTTCTGTCCAGTACGTCTTCACTGCAAATGGTATCAAACTGCAGACCGCTTCCCCGTCTGCCCGGCTCCAGAATCAGGTGCACCTCTGCATAGTGTCTGAGAGGTTCGTAATGTCCAACACCTTCTACGGTGTTCTGAATGGTTTCTTTGTAAACAATATTGCCTGTCCCAAAAGAAATTGGTACATCAAACCGCTCTTTCATCAGACTTTGAAGAATCTCTATCTGCACCTCACCCATAAGCTGTGCATGGATTTCACCCAGTTCTTCTTTCCAAACGATACGCAGCATGGGTTCTTCCTCTTCCAACTGCCGCAAATCCTTTAAAATCGTATGCGAATCATAGGATGGTGGAAACAGAATCTGATAATTCAGTACCGGTTCCAGTACAGGTGCTTCCGAATCCTTCTCTATGCCAAGACCTTCTCCCGGATAAGTCTGGCCAAGTCCGGTTACTGCGCAGACCGTTCCTGCGCCAGCCTCCTGAACTGCCTCAAATTTATCTCCGGAATAAATCCGAATCTGGTTGACCTTCTCTTCCCACTGTACCTCGCCATTCTGCTTCTGTCCGAGTACATCCTTTACCCTCAACGTGCCGCCTGTTATCTTCATATGGGTCAGACGGTTATTCTGACTATCTCTGGAAATCTTGTACACCTTCGCTCCAAAACGCTCCGTCCACTTCGACTCCTCTGTATAACGGCTTATACCATTTAAAAATGCTTCAATTCCCTCTAATTTCAGTGCAGAACCAAAATAACACGGAAATACTTCCCGCCTGCGAATCATTTGCATCACGGTGTGTTCTTGGATGAATCCATTTTCCAGATACTCTTCCATTGCCTCTTCATTACACATCGCAAGGGCATCGTAGAATTCGTCTTTCTTCTGATTTTCCCCGAAAAAAATGCATGCTTCATTAAGCTTCTCTTTTAATTCTAAAAGAAGCTTCTCTGCATCGGTTCCTACCTGATCCATCTTGTTCACAAACAGAAAAGCCGGTATCTGATATTTCTGAAGCAGACTCCACAATGTACGGGTATGTCCCTGCACACCGTCTGCCCCGTTTATTACCAAGATTGCGTAATCCAGTACCTGAAGTGTCCGTTCCATCTCCGCGGAAAAATCCACATGCCCCGGAGTGTCCAGTAAAGTAACGCTCTTGTCTCCCAGTTCAAATACCGCCTGTTTGGAAAAGATGGTAATTCCCCGGCTCTTTTCCAGTTCATAGGTGTCCAAAAAGGCATCCCCATGGTCGACTCTGCCTAATCTGCGTACCTTTCCGCTTACATATAGCATACTCTCCGATAAGGTTGTCTTACCGGAGTCTACATGTGCAAGAATCCCAATTACCATTTTTTTCATACAAAAGACTCATCCTGACTATTGATTACTATTGATTATTGCTGTCTATTTCTGAACATATTTTTCCATTAACTCGTCTAATTTAGCTGAATATGTTTCTGCCTGTTTTTCCTTAATCATCTTGCTTTCAATTTCATCCTTTACATCAACGAGTGGAAGCAAATATGCAGGATGTTTTTCATCTACACGGATGACGTGATAACCAAACTGTGTTCTCACCGGCCCAAAAGTAACACCAACTTTCGCATCAAAAGCAGCGTCTTCGAACTCTTTTACCATATCTCCTCTGCCAAATGCACCAAGGTCTCCGCCCTGTGCACCGGATGGGCAAGTAGAGCATTCCTTTGCATATTCTTCAAAGGTCTTTTCTCCCTTGTTGATTCCTTCAATAATTCTCTTACACTGTTCTTCATCAGATACAAGAATATGTCTTGCTTTTACATTTTCCGGCTCTGTGTAATCATCCTTATGATTATTGTAATATTCCTGAATTTCTTCCTCCGTGACAGCCACATCCTTGATGATTTCTGTCATTGCCATCTGTGCAAGAATATCCTTTCTTGCGCTGTCCAGAATTTTCTTAAATTCTTCTGTCTCATCAAGCTTCATTTCTTCCCCTAATTTGGCATAAGAGCGAAGGGCAATCAACTGCTCCAAATAAGTCTCTCTGAGCTTTGGATTTGCAAAATACGCTTTATGCTCGTTTGGTGCTGTCTCTAAAAATGCATCCAAATCTGCATTGGTGATTTTATCTCCTGCTACAACTGCTAATACTTCATCTTTATCAATATTATTCATGTTTTTGTTCTCCTCTGATAATGAAAAATAACAGACGGGACTTCCGTCTGCTATTTATTATACATGAAAACAGGTCGCTTCTCTACCTTTATTTTTCTTCTTTATTTTTCTGGAAACTCATATTTTAAAATATCACAATTATCCATTCTAAATGCAGCATATTCTTCATTACTTAAGGAATGAAAATATGCATTTACCGCCCTCGAAATTCCATTGTGTGCCACCAGCATATACACTTTGTCCTCGGACTCTTCCTTTAATTCATCCAACAGATTGAAAATTCTCTGGCAAATTTGAAGGGTAGATTCTCCATCTCCATTACAGTCTGCAAAACGGACTCTTGCCCGCAGAAATTCTTCACTGTCTCTTGGTGTTCCCTCGAAACAGCCAAAATGCTGTTCAATCAGTCTCGGCTCCTCCCGCATAGGAATTCCCGTCTCTTCGGAAATATGTTTCGCTGTATTTCTAGCCCGTTCCAGTGGAGAATATAGAATTTCATCAATATGAATTCTTTCTTCTGCAATTCTTCTCCCAAGTGCAATTGCCTGACTGTGTCCTCTTTCTGTCAATGGCACATCAATCTGCCCGCAGACCTTATTTGCCACATTCCATGTGGTTTCGCCATGTCTTACATAATAAATATATCCCATCGTTCTTCCTCCCGGTATTCTAACATTCATTTTACACATTGCTGCCATAAAAGTCAAAATAAGTCCCACGAAAATCACAACGAAAAATCTATTGACATCTTAAAATCTCCATGATAGTATACAAAGCGAACTGTTTACACTGTGAACTATTAGACACAAAATAGAAAGGATTGTTCTTATATGGAAAATTTAAGTGAATCTCTGCTTCAGGTATGGCTGCAGCTTTCTACATCGGTCATCAATAACCGTATTGTTTCCGCTCTGCCTTACCGAGAGTCGCTTGTCTGCAATATGTTATACATGAATGCACTCCAGACTCCAGACCGTCTGCTTACAGCTACCGATTTGTGTGAAATGACAAATATGCTGAAATCCCAGATGAACCGGACTTTAAATTCTCTGGAAGAGAAAAAACTGATTATCCGCGAACGTTCCTCTGTAGATAAACGTCAGGTATTTGTAAAATTCCACCCGGATTCTTCGGATTTATACCTGAACCAGCACAAGAAAATATTAGAAATGCTGGATACGATTATTGCTCAGTTTGGCGAAGAACAAACAAAAGAAATCATCCGCCTTATCCCCGCTTTTTTGGATGTTTCCGAAGATATTCTGGCAAATTTTGATAAAACAAGTGAATAAATGTCAATCAGACATCAAACAGAAAGGACACCCTATGATTCGAATATTAGTGGATTCTTCTGCCGACTATACCATGGCAGAGCTGAAAGAAAACGGATTCGACTTTGTTCCGTTTCCCGTAACATTAAATGACAAAACCTATTTAGATACGGTTGAGCTTGACCGCAACGATATGTATAAATTTTTATTGCAGGGAGATCATTTTCCCAAAACCTCACAGCCTTCACCGGAAGCGTTTGTCGAAATTTTTGAAGATGCAAAGGCGAAGGAAGATGAAGTCATCTGCATCCTGCTTTCCTCTGCCCTCAGTGGAACCTATCAGAGCGCTTTCCTTGCCAAAAGCATCGTTGATTATGACAAAATCCACCTGATTGATACTTTATCTGCCACTTTCCCGATTCGTATTCTGGCAGAACACGCTGCCTCTCTTCGTTCCAAGGGATATTCCTCTGAAGAGATTGTAGCTGCAGTCGAGACACTGAAAAAACGTACAAAAGCTCTTGCCGCCATGGATACCTTAGAATATCTCTATCGCGGTGGGCGCCTCAGCCGTACTTCCGCCTCCATCGGGAATCTGGTGAATATGAAGCCGGTTCTTACCATTGCAGAAAACGGAAGCATTGACATACTTGCAAAACCAATCGGCAAAAATAAAGCTTACAGCACCTTGCTAAAGCACTTAGAGGAACATCCAATAGACTCTGATTTTCCGGTTTACTCCATTTACACCTATGGATTGGAAAACTGCGAAAAATTGGAAGCAAAACTTACCAAAGCTGGGATTCACTTTAAGGAACGGCTTCAGGTCGGCTGCTCCATTGGGGCACATATCGGACCGGGAACCGTGGGAATTGTCTATGTAGAAAAAATATAATTATAAAAAAGAGGTTCCTAAGATATGCTCGTTTTCCATAGCTCGCACGCGCCTAGTTGCAGTTGCGTATGCAAAACTCGCTTCGCTCAAACATTGCTGCGCAACTGCAGCTAACGTGCTGCGCTATGACAAAAATTTCGCTATTATCTTAGAAACCTCCTTTTTAATTCAATTTTATAGATTATATTCTTTATACAACAACTCTCGATATGCTTTATCTTCTGTTGCTTTCAAAAGTTCTTCTGGTTTTCCATCCTGCAATAATAAGCATAACATATTTCAAGAAAGAAACAAGAAAATCTAAACTACATCTGCCATTCGCACTACCACTTCATACCTTTCTTTCAGTTCTTCGAAAACTCTATGGGAAACAGAAATAACCATCATCCCTTCCATTTCCAATATTCTTTTCTCTATTCTATATGCCATGTCCGCATCTAAAGCCGATGTTGCTTCATCCAATATCAAAACAGATGGTTTTCTTATCAGTGCTCTAGCCAAACATATTCTCTGTTTTTCTCCACCTGAAATATTTTTTCCATTTTCTTCAATTATAAACCCTAGTCCTTCTGCATGTTCCATAATTAATCTATCTAATTCACATATTTTCAAAATATTTTGCACTGTTTCATCGGTATATGTTTGAAATAACACTATATTATTATAGATTGTATCATGAAACACAAAGTTGTCTTGATTCACTACGGAAATTTCTTGATACCATTTATCTTTATCAAGCAAACGATAATCTATTCCATTTACCTTAATCTTTCCAGAATAATCTGAATATGCATTTAATAACAACTTAATCAAAGAGGATTTCCCGCTCCCACTTTCTCCTTCAATAAGATATTTCTTTCCGCTTTCAAATGCCAAATTCACATCTTCAAATAATGTTCGTTTTCCAAATTTTTTTCCAACTCCACAAAATTCAATTTTTCGAGGTAAATCATCTATTGCTTTTAAAGCAGACGCTGGCTCACTATTGCTTTCTAATTCCATATCAATCATACCATAAAGTTCATCGGCTGCTTTCATCTTAGTAAAATAGGATGAAACATTTGCCAATGGCCCCATTACGTGATTCAGCAATTGTGTAACATTTAAAATATTTCCAACTGTAATCTGTCCTTGAATTGCTAAAAACACTCCTAGCAGATTATTTCCCATCCATAATCCAACACTGACACTTACACTACAACTTGAAGAAATATCCCTTGCCAATCTGGACGAAAATTTTTTCTTTTCCTGCTGTACACTTTTCTGGTCAAATTTTTCCTGTATCTGTTCCGAAATTCCAAAAAGTTTCCCCACCTCAAATCCCATCAACATTTCTTTTAAAGCAGTAACAAAACATTTATTTTGTTCAGATGCTTCTAGCTTCGTCTTCCATAATTGATGTTTCCACAACCAGTTAACCAGTAATGGAATCCAAAATACAACTATAATATAGACAACAAATGCATAATGAATCCTGAAAATAACCACTAAAGCTCCAAAACCATTAAATAAACATTCCAGCAGTAGAAGAAAATTATTCAGATAATCATCTTCCAACATTTGTATATCTGAAGTAAACCGTGATAAATAGCCTGAATATTCCTGTACATTATAATCGCAAAGTTGTTTTTTTTGAATGTCTGTAAACCACTTTTGTTTTATACTTATCATACAGCTTTCTGTAAAATGATTTTTACAAAAATCCTGAAAAGCAAATACAATTAACATGAGCAATATAAAAAATATTGTGTATATCGCATCCCGATAAAACCCACTTATATTTCCAGCAACTGCTGTATCCAAAATATTTTGTAATAAATATGCCTTTGCTAATTCTTCTAACATAACACCTATATCAGATAAAATAACCATGCATAACCAACCTTTATGTAATAGTACAATATTACGCATCCTATGAGTTTTAAGCATTTTTCTTGCCTCTCCAATCTGCTATTCTTTCAGCACCACATAAGTTGTCGGCAACATTTTTTCTTCTCCACACGGCAATAAATATTTCCTTTCAAACAACTTCATAATCGGTGTACTTATAGCATCCTCCAACAAATATAGATAAGCCATCTGTTGCACTTGACTTTTCATATGAGCCGGACAATGATTTTTCAATATATTTGCCACCGTTTCCATTAAAACCTCAGCTTCCGTCGCAATCTTGTTCGCACTTTCCCGAAAAATCATTTTACATTTTTGATACTGTTCTTTTTTAAAAATGGGCGCATTGACACTTAGCTCTCCATCATTACAACCAACATATCCCTTTCTAATCAATTCAGCAGCAATTCTCTTATCATTTTCACTAAAATCTAAAGTTTTTCCTTTAGCTATATCCAAAAAGACATTTGCAACTGCCTTCTGCCCAAGATAATCATATACTCTTTCGCCATGAATCAAAAAATCCATAAACTGAATTACATCACCTTCACTATTTGACTGGCAAGCCGCCCCAAATGTAAATTGTGACTTCCACAAAGATTGTATCTCCGTTTCTTTTCCGAAAACAAAACAATTCTCACCAAACTTGTCCTTCGGATATATTAATTTAATTTTATTTTGAAGGATTTCAATAATAGCATCATGTAAAATTCCACATACAATCTGCCACATCATTATGTTGCTCTGCATATTACATCCAACAAATCCTACATTTCTCACATCCTGTTCATGTTCCGAAATGAAATTCATTAAAATATCTGCTATATGCTCTTTTAATTCATCGGTTTTCACGCCCACTTCACATACAAATTCTTGCGTAAAAATCACAATATTTGCGGTATAACGATTTCCATCTTTCTTAAGTAAATCAAACTCACACAATTCTTGTAATTTATCCTCCATATAGGGAAGTGCAACCCCTATTTCTAAACTTATCTGTTCTGCAGACAATTTGTCATTATAACATGTAAACAATATATTTTGAGAAATCTTACTATCGCACAAATGATAGTACCGGTTCTGTTCCGTCCCATCTCCCCAAAAACATATTTTAAGTTCCTTAGGATTATAACTGCGTTCCCCATAATTTCGCTCCATACACATACCTTCCTTTAATATTTGTCTTGATTTAAAAAGCAAATATTTTACCATACTTTCACTTATCAAAAGAATATCGGCTATCTCAGAACAAGATTTACCATCTATATAATATAAAATAATAGCCCTGCGATACTTTTCCGCAAGTAATGTCAATTCTCGTCGCAGCAAATAGATATCTTCCTTATCTTCCACCTCAAACAATTCAACAGGTATATTTTCATCCAGTACACAATGTTTATCTTTATCCCTTGTTTCATGTTTACACCGTTCTTTATATACATTCCCTGCAATAGCCCACATAAATCCATAAAAGGCTTTTTCATTCTTAAGGTTTGGTGCAGATTTATATATTTCTATCAGGATATCTTGCGTCAAATCCTCTGCCTCCATCTGATTAGATGTACGTGAAATACAATAGGATAAAATAGACTTCGCTACTTCTGTAATTTTCATGTCCAATTCTTCTTTATTCACTCTGGCATCCCCCTCATATGCGTAACTTTACCACTCTTTTATCTATATAGTAGGACAAAACTAGATTCGGTTAAAGTTTAAGTTAATAATTTTTATAAAAAATAGCTGTACATGTCGTACAACTATTTTTCAATATTTATTAACTTCTATTCTGTCTTGCCACGAGCTGGTCTGCCCCGTACTTCTTGCGAAGTGCCGGTTTTTCTATTTTCCCTGTGGCGTTTCTCGGCACGTCTGCGAAAATGATGTGTTTTGGCCGTTTATATCTCGGAAGTCCCATACAGAATTCTTCGATTTCTTCTTCGGTACATTCCATGCCATCTTTTACGGAAATGATTGCACCTGTGATTTCTCCCAGTCGTTTATCAGGAAGCCCGATGACAGCCACATCTTTGACTTTCTCATATGCACTCAAGTAGTTTTCAATCTGAACCGGATAAATATTTTCTCCACCACTGACAATGACATCTTTCTTACGGTCTACTAAGAAATAAAATCCGTCTTCGTCCTGCATTGCCATATCTCCCGTGCAGAGCCATCCATTTTTCAGGGTCTTTGCCGTTGCTTCCGGGTCATTGTAATAGCAAGTCATCACACCAGGACCTTTGACACAAAGCTCGCCCACTTCGCCCTGTGGAACTTCTTTGTTGTTTTCATCCACAATTTTACATTCCCATCGATATCCAGGTACACCAATAGCACCGACTTTATGTATGTTTTCCATTCCCAGATGTACGCAGCCAGGTCCGGTTGACTCAGACAGACCATAATTGGTATCATACTGATGATTTGGAAAATATTTTTTCCAATGATTAATCAATGATGGCGGAACCGGCTGTGCTCCGATATGCATCAGTCTCCACTGCGCCAGTTCATAATCTTCCAGTCTCACATCTCCTCTATCTATGGCATCCAGAATATCCTGCGCCCACGGAACCAGCAGCCACACGATGGTGCAATGCTCTTTGGACACGGCATCCAGAATAATTTCCGGTTTTGTACCTTTTAACAAAACTGCTTTGCTTCCTGCGCAGAGGCTTCCCATCCAGTGGAATTTTGCTCCTGTATGATAAAGCGGCGGAATGCATAAAAACACGTCCTCCCTGCTTGTCTGATGATGTTTCTGCTCCATCTGCGCTGCCTGCATAAGGCTTTCATGGTTGTGAAGAATGGCTTTCGGAAATCCTGTTGTACCTGATGAAAAATAAATGGCTGCCGAATCTTCTTCCTCTAACCGCACAAGCGGAGCCTTACTTGACTCATCTGCCACCAGTGCATGATATCCTTCCGCAAATGTCGGGCATCCATCTCCTACATAAATCAGAAGGCGTCCTTTACTTAATTTCTCTTCAATTGCCTCGATTCGTCCGATAAATTCCGGTCCGAAAAACAGCACTTGTATTTCTGCCAAATCTGCACAATACTGAATTTCATCCGCTGAGAAACGGAAATTAAAGGGGACCGCGATAGCCCCTGCTTTCAAAATTCCAAAATAAATAGGCAGCCATTCCAGACAGTTGAACATCAGAATTGCCACCCTGTCTCCTCTTTGTACACCACGGTTCAACAGCATGTTGGCTACCCGGTTTGCCTTTTCATCAAACACACTCCATGTAATCTCTCGACGATACGGAACCGGCGATGTAGCCTGAACCAGATCATACTCTTTCCAGGTCTTTCTTCTTGTATCTGCAAGAGACGGATTAAGCTCCACCAAAGCAACCTCGTCCCCATATAATTTATGATTTCGTTCCAGCAAATCTGTTACCGGCATAGTGTTCCCCTTTCAACGGCGTTTTATTTTTCGCTTTAACGCAAAAAAGCACTCACTATTGCCATTCTAGCCCTGATTTTTCCTTTTGTCAACTTATAAAACCTTACTTCCATTCACTCTCAGCTTAAATGTCATCCCAAGCATTTCTGCTGCTCCACGACACATCATCATTCGTCCAAGAAAGATTTCAAAATACTCGTACATGGTACAGATTTCTTCATCTACAGTCAGACTCAGTGTAATGCTCTTTTCTTCTTTACTAATATGAACTTTCGACTCCGTAACTGCATAATTTACCCGGTCATGAATATCGTAATTGGATTTTACTTTCGTGCGGATACGATTTCTCCGCACATCGGTTTTATCCGCAATAATAAGAGCTGCCGATACTACATCCACTGCTCCGCCCGTAGACTCATCGTGATGTCCAATAGCAGATACTATCGTTGCTCTGTCTTCCACGGACAAATCCTTGTTCCGCAGAATTTCATTTGCAAGAATCGCACCATACTCCGCATGATGGGAACGATTCACACAATTTCCTATGTCATGCATCATCCCTGCAATCTTTGCCAGTTCTATTTCATGCTCTGAATAACCAAGTTCACGTAAAATACGTCCTGCTTCTTCTGCCACCAATGTACAGTGAACTGCTGAGTGGTCCGTATAACCGAGCACTCCTAAATTTTCATTTCCTTTTTTCAAATATGCCTGTACTTCTTCATTTTCCCTTATTTCCTGATAGGTTATCATTATTTATCACCCTTTTCTCTCTACTATCTTCAATCCTTTTCCATTTACGCCTCAAATATTCTAGAAGACCAAAGAAAATTATATATCACGGAAATGTAAAATCTTAGTTAAATTTATGTTTCTGCACAATTTTCAGTCAAATCTTTTTATTGTACTATATTTAAACAAATACATGGAATGCACATTCTATTTTATATATTTATAACGTACATTAAAGATAGATATTAAGAGCTCTTATAACCTGGTTAACATATATCAAAATGAGGAGGGATATTTATGAAATATGAACGAATTACAATTGATCTGGCACGGAAAGATAATGGAAAAAAATTATATTTCACAAAATTCAATTGCCCTGCGAGCTGGGATAACAAAAACATTCTAATGGTACATGGTCTGACTTATACCCAGCATGTCTTTGATATGAAATACAAAGACTATAGCTTTTGTGAATTTCTGGCCAAAAACGGATGGACTGTATGGAGTCTTGACCTTGGTGGATATGGACGTTCCGAAGAATATGAAGATGGTTTTGAAGTAACTACCGAAAATGCTGCAAAAGATATTTTAACCGCAGTCGAAGAAATCTGTGCTCTTCAAAAAGCAGATAAAATACCGGTTCTTGGATGGTCCTGGGGTACAATGACAACCGCCAAAGCAGCTATTATGGACAACACTCACATTAGCCGGATTCTTTGGCTTGGTCCTTTCCTGGGTGGTGTTTTCCCACCTGCTGAAGTGAAAGAACCGTTTACATATTTGAATTATTCTTATATTGTTCGTGTGTTCCAGCATCTTGGAAATGATGACATGGAGGTAGACTTTGATACGGTAGAACCAGAAGTTTTAGGTATGTGGGTAGATCATGTTCTTAAAATAGACGGTATGCATGGGCGTCCAAATGGTGGAAACCGAGAAATTCTTGGCATGGGAGATAAATGGTCCGTTGATATTCCTGCTGTTCCGGTTCCTGTCTGCATTGTTACCGGCGATAACGATTTCTATGTAAATATCGATCGTGTATATTATGCTGCCGAACACTTACCTGAAGGCACAGAATTGCATCACTATCACGGTGCCGGACATTGTATGTATCTTGAAAAAGACTATTACAAACGTTGCCATCAAGATGTACTGGATTTTATCGAAAAAGATTTCCAATAATATATTACCAATTCTTTATCGCCCCAATTCATTGGAACTGGGGCGATTTTCTAAACTAAATTTTAAACTTAAACATGGTTTCCGTATGATAAACTTCACCTGCCTTGCAAACCGGGCTTTCAAAAGCCGGAATATTGATTGCATTCGGAAAATACTGGGTTTCAAAACAGATACCCTGACGGGGACCATAGATAACACCATCTTTTCCGATTTCATTTTCAATATAATTTCCCGCATAAATCTGAACGCCCGGCAAATCCGTATATACGTCCAGAGTAATTCCACTTTCTTCGGAAGACAGCTCTCCGATCTTCGCAAATTTACCCTTATTGTTAAGCACCCAGTTATGGTCATAACCATTTCCCAGAACTAATGGAAGGTAATCTGCTCCAATGTCCTGTCCCACTTTCTTTTTCGTGCGGAAATCCATGGGTGTTCCTTCCACGGAAATCACGTCTCCATTTACAATCTGGTCTTCATCCGTTCCTGTAAATGCATCCGCATCCAGCCATAGATACTGCTCCAGCACATTACCGGACTCATGTCCGTTAAGATTAAAATAACTGTGATTTGTTACATTTATAATGGTATCTGCCTTTGGAATGCCGCAATAATCAATCTTAATTTCATTCTCATCCGTCAACGTATAAGTCACACTGATATCCAATTCTCCCGGATATCCCTGGTCTCCGTCCGGACTATGTAGAGAAAAACGGATAGTATTCTCTCCAATCTCATCCACCTTCCACACCCGGAAGCTGTAAAAATCCAGTCCACTGTGAAGATTGTGCACTCCTTTATTTTGGTCTAAATGATATATTTTTCCATTTAATTCAAATTGTGCATGACCGATTCTGTTTGCACTTCTTCCCACAGTAGAACCGAAAAACGTTCCGCCCGGGCCTTCATAATCAATGGCTTTATCATATCCCAGTACAACATCCCGAGGTTTGTTATCCTTATCCGGAACCAACACTGACTGAAGGGTTGCCCCAAAGTCAGATACCGTCATCGTCATTCCATTTTTATTTTTAAAGGTATAAAGGGTTGCTTTATCTCCCTTGGAATTTTTCCCAAAATCTTTTGTGATACACTTCTTATTTTCCAAAATATGCTCCTATCCGCAATATGCTTTTATTTTCCTGCTAATTATAGCATAAGAAACTACATTTCGTACACACTATCAGAGAATCCAGGAAAGGAGAATTTACCATGTTAGAAAAGGAAAAAGAATCCTTACCAGACAAAGAATATGACTATTTGAAAACTGTCTCTTCTCAGGACTGCACAGGTCTGATTCCTGCCGCTCCAGTGTCCAAAGCGGAACTGGAAAGCTATGAAGACCTGTATCCGTTTCTCCCTCAGGCAGTTTCTTCCTGTAAATCAGACAGCGAAGAAGAAAAAAATAAATTTACACAAAAACGTTAAGTCTCTACAAGCAAAAGGGGCTACTGCATTTGCAATAGCTCCCCCCATTTACTGCAATCTGGCTTTTGCAGTATACTCCTCTGCTACAATCTTGAGCACACTGACCGCAGAGACCATCTGCTCATTAAATTCAAAATCTTTTCCAGTCTGTGTTTTCATAAGAATGGACAAAGCTTTCTTTCTCTGTTATTTCACGTTCCTGTCTTCTCATCTCTCTTCACGTCGCACCGTCTCCTAACATATTATACTATAACATGAATCCAATAAGGAAAGGAACTTTTATGCAAGGTTTTGATTTATTCATGGACTTTATTTCCTGGCTTTCACAAAGACCTCATGCATTTGCCCGAATCAAGGGTAGTCCCGAATACCCGTCCATTACAGGGAATGCTAAATTTTATCAAACAGACTGGGGTGTTCTTGTGGCAATAGAGGTCTCCGGTCTTCCAGCCCCTGCTTCCGAATGTTCCCTGCCAGTCTTTGGACTCCACATTCACAGTGGAGACCGTTGTACTGGAAATGCAGAAGATCCTTTTGCAGATGCACTGACTCATTATAATCCAAATGACTGTCAGCACCCTAATCACGCTGGTGACCTCCCTCCACTTTTTGACAACAGTGGATATAGCTTTCAGACGATTCTTACCAATCGGTTTACTGTGAAAGAAATCATTGGCAAAACTATCATTATCCATGCCATGCCGGATGATTTCAAAACACAGCTATCGGGTGATTCCGGCATAAAAATCGCCTGTGGAAAAATCAGGACTTTAGATTTCCCTCAGCCACATGCTTTTTAATCATTTGTTCCATATAGGTCCAAATCTGTTCAGAACCCGTATGTGTTTTCGCATTGCGTTTTCTGACTTGCCGCTCGCAGACCCCGCGATTCTTCCAGTCTCCACCGCCATTGGAGTCATTTAACAACATAGGCTGAAAATTGTCCATGGTATGTGCAAAGCAAGCTTCCGGGGTCTCGTAAGCCTCAAATTCTTCGAACAGCCCTCGTAATTCCTTGCACTGGTCTTCCGGAAGTAGTCCAAAGATTCGTTCCGCAGCCTTCTCTTCCCGCTCTTTCTGTGTTTTCAGACCATTTTCATCGTAAGCGTAAGTATCTCCCGCATCGATTTCCACAATATCATGAATTAATATCATCATCATGGTCTTTGCAATATCAATCTTTTCATTCGCATATTCTTTCAAAAGATAGGCCATCATTGCCATATGCCATGCGTGCTCCGCATCATTTTCTCTTCTTCCATTTCCACTCAGATGGGTCTGTCTCAAAATATTCTTTTCTTTATCCGCTTCCAAAATAAACTGAACCTGTTTATCAAATCGTTCTTTTTTCAATATCGGCTGCCTCTTTCTAAATTCAAATGCATGTTCAGATTCCATACAGTGATATTCTATCCATTCTGCCTTTTCTCTTCGTCCCATAAGTTCATAAAAATATCTCCATCGTTCTATGGAATGTAACGGAATAGATACTCCATTTACCATAACAGTGCCTGTAATTTCTTCTACCAGAAGCGGACAATAATATTCTTTTCCTTCTTTTATAATCACAAGTCCACCCATAACATCTATTTCTACTTCGTCTACCTGGAATTTCCAGAAATATTTGGAGCGAAAGTTCTTGTCTGAATTTGTTTCCTGTTCCTGTCCCAGTTTCAGTAAAACGCTCCTCATCCGCAAAGCATCTTCTTCAGACACCACAATGTCAATATCATGGAAATCTTCCGTTCCCCCTTGAAAATACAATAGTAAAGAAGCTCCAACTGCCCAGGTAATATCCGCTTCGTTAAAACTTTTTGCCACTTTACTCAGCACACTTAATTTCGTATCTGTAGATAAGTAATGT
The DNA here is from genome assembly GCA_905216215.1 of uncultured bacterium. Classification (GTDB taxonomy): domain Bacteria; phylum Bacillota; class Clostridia; order Lachnospirales; family Lachnospiraceae; genus Allocoprococcus. Next base: position 42,848 of record CAJMSZ010000011.1, read on the forward strand.
TCCATCTTTCCCTCCAGAAATTTCAAAAATTTGTGGAAATTATTAACCATAAATCCAACTTTAATGATATGATGATAGTGAACATGCAAGCGTACCAGACAAGGTACCCCGCACGAGCACATATCTTGATATTCTGATATACAAATCATAGGGTTTGCTTATCAGAATGTCAATCTTTCTTTCATGTTCAGGAAACAAAAACACTTAGCAAGGAGATGATATCATGAAATCAAACGTTTATTTTTCAAGAACAATTACTCCAGAAAAAGTATTGGAACTTTATAAGCTGATTGACAAACCGCTTTCAGGAAATGTAGGAATCAAGGTTCATTCTGGCGAAACAGGAAATCAGAATTTTCTCCGTCCTGACTTCTGGGAACCTCTAATCAACTATGTCAACGGAACGGTAGTTGAATGTAACACCGCTTATGAAGGAAGTCGCAACACCACAGAGAAGCATTGGGAAACCATGAAATCCCATGGCTGGTGTGACCATTTTAAAGTAGATATCATGGATGAAGAAGGACCGGATATGATTCTTCCTATTCCAAATGGGAAACAGATTAAAGAAAATTATGTTGGAAAACATTTAAGCAACTATGATTCTCTGTTGGTTCTTTCACATTTTAAAGGTCATCCAATGGGCGGATATGGCGGAGCACTGAAACAGCTTTCTATCGGAGTTGCTTCCTCTTATGGGAAAGCATATATCCATGGAGCCGGCAAACCGGAAAATATCTGGACTGCCGACCATGATTCTTTTCTAGAATCCATGGCAGACGCAGCTTCTTCTGTTGTGGAGTATTTTAAAGGAAATGCGGTCTACATCAATGTTATGAAAAATATGTCCGTCGACTGTGACTGCTGTGCCGTAGCAGAAGACCCATGTATGAAGGATATTGGTATCCTTATCTCTCTTGATCCGATTGCTATTGATCAGGCTTGTCTTGATTTGGTTTACGCAGCGAAAAATGACCCGGGACAGGCACATTTATTAGAACGAATCGAAAGCAGAAACGGAGTTCTTACCGTAGAAGCTTCTGCAAAGCTTGGCTTCGGTTCCCGTGAATATGAATTAATTGAAGTAGAGTAAATATCTAAAAAGTTCTGAACCCGAAGGAACCTGATTGTAAAAAGCGCCTATCATTATCTGATAAGCGCTTTTTATCCCTTACCGGGTATAATGTCAGATTCAATTCTTGATTTTATACCCTTTCGGTTATCTTTCCCATTGTTTTTACTTCTTTAACCAGCATAACCCCTGAAATTACCGCTGCAAGCAAATCCGCAACCGGACCTGCACACATAATTCCATCAATTCCGATGATTCTCGGAAGAATCACAATCAGTGGAAGCAGGAAAATAATCTGTCTAGTCAAAGACAGAAATGCTCCTTTCCCTGGTTTTCCGATAGCAGAAAACAAACTTGATGAAAGAGGCTGAATATTATTTGCAAAGGTAAAGAACAAATAAATATGAAAATATCTTACGGCAAATTCAAAATACATATCTGAGCCATTTCCAAACATTCCGATAATCTGTCTTGGGAACACCTGGAACAGGATAAATGCCACAATACATACTGCTGTACCAGATATCATACTAAGCGAAATCACATGTTTCACACGGTCATACTTCTTTGCTCCATAATTAAAGCTTGCAATTGGCTGTGTGCCTTGGGAAATGCCAATGCAGACTGCGAAGAAAATAAAGCTTACTTTATTGATGATTCCAGAGCATGCAAGCGGAATCGATTCCCCATAAACAGAACGTGCCCCATAATATGTTAATGAATTATTCATTACAATCTGTACAAGCATCATTGCAATCTGGTTAAAGCACTGTGCAGCGCCAAGACTCATCTCATAGCCTGCAATATCACGCTTCGGAAGTAAATGTGCTTTTGTAAGCTTTCCTGCTTTGTAATGACTTAAATATCTCACAACCATGATGGCTGAAACAATCTGTCCTAAGATGGTTGCAAGGGCAGCCCCTCTCATTCCCATATGGAATCCAAAAATCAGAATCGGGTCTAATACCGTATTGATCACTGCCCCTGCAATATTACATATCATAGAATACGTCGGGCTTCCATCTGCACGAACCAGATGTGCACCTCCACTTGATAAAATCAAGAAAGGAAAACCAATTGCCGTAATTCTTACATACTCTTTAGCCAGTTCAAGTATATTTTCCGGAGAGCCAAAGAAAACAAGCATTGGTTCCAGAAAAATTTCTGTTACAATAGCTAGTAATAGACCACCAAAAAATAAGAAAAAGGCAGCATTTCCAATATAATGAAGTGCTTTCTCCGACTCCCCCCGACCCATAGACAAATTAAAGGCAGCCGATGCACCTATTCCAAACAATAAAGCGATTGCCACGCAACTTGTGGATAACGGAAAAGCAACATTTGTTGCTGCATTTCCAAGTTCTCCGATACTCTGACCAATAAAAAATTGGTCGACCAAATTATAAAGCGCACTGACCAACATGGCAACAATACTCGGTACTGCAAACTGTCGAAGCAGTTTTCCTACCGGTTCCGTCCCTAATGGATTAACCCCAAGCGCTTCACTTTGACTTTTTTCATTTTCACTTATTACATTCATCTTCTCTTGACTCCTACTTTTGTGCCTCTGCAATTTTATTTCTTGTCCACTCATCAATTACAGACTTCAAATTTTTAAAATAGGGTGAAAACTTTACCTGTTCTTTCCCATATTCCAACTGTAAATCATATTCTAACGGAATCCAGGTAGAAATATCCGATTCATCATGCTGAATGACTGCTTCCAGCTTGTCCAGTGCTTTGTAAATCTTCGCCTCTTTCGTTTCTAAGGCTTCCATTTCTGCAAGAAGCTCTTGAAACTGTGTGCGCTGTGGCTCTGGAAATCCGGCTACCCAGTTTTCATAAATTTCCTCTTCCTTCTGTGCATCGGATTCTGCTTTTTCAAAAGCCGGAATATCTCCCGTAAATGCCTCTCCCAAATCGTGGATCATACACATCTGGATTACCTTATTCATATCCGCATCTTGAAATTCTGCTTCACCGGAAAGTAACATGGCCATCAGTCCAAGCCGCCAGCTATGCTCTGCCACACTCTCTTTTCTTCCACTAGAAGTATAACAGTGCCTGGTATTACATTTTAATTTTTCTGCGACACTTAATATATCTAATAACTTTTGTGCTTCCATATTTTACCTCCCATCTTTCCCGCATAATTATAGCGTATTCTTGCTGAAATAACCAGCCCCTGAAAAAATATCCAGGACAACTTACCAAACAGTAAATCGTCCTGGACATTCGTCACTTTATTTTATTTTAACTCTTTATTTTAACTCTTTTTTTCATTGCAAGTATGATGGCTAATGCAGCGACTTCCAAGCACAAATATAATACAATTGGATTGTCATCGCCTGTTTGTACATTTTTTGTTCCTTTTGTATCATCTTTACCAGAACCAGATTCTTTATTTGTATCCTTTCCAGATTCGATACCCGATTCCTCTTTTCCAGTATAAACTAGTTTTGCACCATCAAATTCCTTGCCTTCATATTTATCTACCAGCTCCTTACTTGCACTAAGCAACCTTACAACAGCCTCATTGTCAGAAAATGCATCTAATGAAATTTCAGTAATCGTCATTGGAAGATTTACTTCTGTTAGCTTATTTTTTGAAAAAGCATTCTCTTCAATAGATTTAATTCCTTCTGGAATCATTACACTTGTAATTCCACTTTCTTTCAATGCCTCTTTACCAATAGTACGGATTTTAGTTCCATCAGACTTTTCAGAAGGAATAACCATTTCCGGTTGTTTCTCTGCACAGCGTTTTCCAAATTCGGTTAATCCGGTAATTTTATCTCCATCAAATGTAAAACACTCTTCGGACCACTGATAAATATAGTTAATAGTATGGGATGCTGAATCACCAAATTGAAGGTGTGCTTCATTTTCAGTATTACATATCACAATATTACTTTCATTTGCTCCCACATTATTCTTAAATGGTTCTTCTCCCATTTCTTCCAGACTATATGGAAGAGTTACTTCTTGTAAGAGTCCTTCCTTAAACGCATATTTTCCAATGCTGCGGATTCCTTCTTCCAGTGTCAGTTTCTTAAGAGTCTGTGCTTTATAAGTTCCCTCAAAAGCAGACTCTCCGATTTCTTTTACATTTCCAGGAATCACCAGTTCCTCAATGTGATGTAAGTGGAATGCTTTTCTTCCAATCTTCTCTACCGAAGTTGGAATTTCCAATGAAGTTAATCTTGCACCCGCAAAAGCCATCTCCTGAATTTCCGTCACTCCATCTGGCAGTTCAATCTCACTTAGGCGAATATTCATCGAGAACGCTCCATTTGGAATAATCTTTAATCCTTTGGAAAGCTTCAGTTCTGTAATATCATTCATTGAGAATGCCCCACTGCCCATCTCTGTAACACTGTCAGGAAGACTTACCTTTGTAAGTTTATTGCCCTTGAATGCGCATTCACCTATAAAAGATACTGTTTCTGGAATTTCAAGCTGTTCAAAGTTATTGTATTCGAATGCCTGTTTCCCAATTGTCTGCAAATGCTCTGGAAAATGCACCATCTTCATTCCATTTGGTGAATTAACACTGTCTTTCAACTGCTCGATCTCGTCATCTGGAATCTTAAATGCTTCATCCCCAATCTCCGTGATTGCAGTTCCATCTGGTGCATTATCTGGAAGCACAAGATTCTTCAATGTTGTTCTTTTAGCCTGTCCAGATTCTGACCATCCGACTAATTTACTTCCATCGTAAACGAAATCCTCAGCAGTCCATCCACTTCCTGCAAGCACATCGTATACAACTTCATGATTGGTTCCATTTGGTATAAAAGTCTTTGTTTCTACCAACTGAGTCTTTGATGAAGTACGTAATTTTACTTTTGATGTACCGCCTTTAAATGCGTCTTTGTTTAATGTAATAACCGTAGTTGGCAATTCTACATCTTTAAGACCACTTCCTCCAAATGCTTCCTTATTAATTGTCGCAAGCCCTTCATGAAGGATAAGTTTTTCTGGATAAGCTTTCATTCCCTCCTGCGTCACGATAAAAGCAGACTGGTCAATCTTTGTAACGGAAGCAGGAATTTCAATACTCTGTAGCTGATGGTTCATGAATGCCTGTCGTCCAATTTCTGTAAGTGTAGATGGCAAACTGAGTTCTGTCAAATGTGCACCGGAAAATGCCATTCTTCCAATTGTAGTTACTCCTTTAGGAATCTCTACTTTCGTCAGTGCGGTCATCGTAAATGCAGACTGTGGAATTGTGGTTAGTTTATTCGATAATACCACACTTGCCAATGCTGTACTATTAGAAAAGGCTCCTGTTCCAAGAGAAGTCACACTGTTAGGAATTACAATGGATGTCAGTTTCGAATTGTTGAATGCTGCATTTCCAATGGATTCCAAAGTTTCCGGTAAAATAATGGATGTAAGCTTACTTCCGGCAAATGCCATATTTCCAATTCCTGTAATAACTGCCCCCTTAGGACTTACTGATGGTAAAATCATTGCCGTATTGAGTTCCAGTTTTTTCTTACCATTATCACTTAAGCCAGTAATTGTAGATTCATCATCACTATAAGTAAAGTCACTACTATTCCATGCAGTATCTTCATCCGGAATTGTTCCAATAATTAATTTTTGTACGTTTGATTGCTTGTTATTTACTGTATGAATGAGACTTTCAGACTCAACTGCCTCATTTTCACAGTACATATAGACAATACCGCCCTTTTTCTCGTTTGCAGTGCCTGAAGTTACAGGTTCTTTTCCAGTGTTCCGGAAAAAGGCCTGCTTATGTATCTTCTCAACTTTATTCGGAAGCTGTACAGCCTGAATTTTGTTTATTGCAAATGCCATATTATCAATCTGCAAATTAAAATCGTTGTCTTTTACAAAAGATAGCGTTGTAATCGTTCCACTTCCACCAAAAGCCTGTGAACCAATATACATAATAGTCGCTGGGAACTCTACACTTATAATTGGGTTATTTTTAAAGGCATTGCCTTTTACCATAATCACGCCTTCTGGAAGAACCACTTTCTTTAAGTTATTTCCGAGAAATGCACTGGCACCAATCACAAAGTTTCCGCGTTCTGTCAGTTCAGAATTCCATTTTCCGTCATATGCCGTCTTTACATTCTCAGGGAAGACAACAGACTCTATTTCCTGTTTTTGAAATGCACTGTCTGCAATTCCCGTAACTGCTTTTCCATTGGAATCTACAGTAGGAATAATAAGGTTCTTATTGACTTTGATTTTTTCCAGACCCTGTTCGCTGAATCCCGTAACAGCCCAACTGGTAACTGTCAGGGTATCTTTCGTATTATTGGCTGGATACAGGTCATTTGTAATCTCACCATATGTAAAATCTTCTGCAGTCCACTCATCTGTAGCTTTCAGGTAAAGCTTATGATAACCAGATGCAGGGAAATTCTTAGTATCGTGATACTGTGATGAACTTGTCACATAAACCTTTGTAACAACTGCTTCTGTAGTATCTGAATATTCCTTCATAAATACATTAGCCGGTAACTTTGTCACAGTTGTCGGAAGCTCCACGCTTTCGATAATCTTGTTTCGGAAAGCGAACGTTCCTATGGTTTCCAGACCTTCTGACAGTTCCAATGTGCACGCTGTCTTTAAGTAGTTCTTGGTTGAGAATGCATACCTGCCAATTTTCTTAACACTTGCTGGAATCACAATCTTGGAAAAATTATTTCCGGCAAACGCATTATCTCCAATAGATTCAACACCTTCCGGAATATCTATCGATGTAAGATTTGCCATCCAGTGCTGAGCATCACTACAACCAAACGCTCCGCCTTTAATCTCCGTCATATTCTTAGACAGGCTGATTTTTTCCAACAATATGTTAGTTGCGAAAGCTCCACCTTCTACATTTACCACTGAATCCGGAAGAATAATACTTGTCAGATTATTGCCTGCAAATGCACGTACTCCTATTTCCCTCAACGTTTCCGGGAAAGAAACATCTTTTAATCCGGTATTTGCAAAAGCACGCACACCAATTTTCTCAAGCCGACTTGGCAACTGTACCGTATCAAAGCCTTCCTCTGCTGTACCAAAAAGACCTCCGTTATCGTTTTCTGTTCCTGCAATTTCTGTAATATATACTCCACTTGCATTTTTGCCAGGCAACACAAGGTTTTTATTTTCACTTCTTTTTGCAATACCGCTTTCGCTTAAACCTGTGATTGTTGTGCCCTCAATTGTAAAATCACCCAAAGACCAACTGGAACTATTTTCGTATTCCGTTGATACAATCACTTTCTGGTGCCAGGATTTCTGTGACTCAGTTGTCTTATCCACTGTATGAATACGATCTAAATTCGCTAAATTCGGGTTCTCCGTATACATATAGACAACTCCGCCCATATTCTTATGCTTGTCCGGAGCATCTGCAGGACAGTCTTCCATCCCCGGATTCCATGTAAACGCATCTTTGTTCACAACCGCTGTAAAATCCGGTAATCGCACGGATTTAATGTTATTCTGTGCAAACACCATCCCATGCATTTCCATCTGAAAATCACAAGTAATCGGGAAATTTACAGTACTAATCTGATTATTAGCAAAAGATAATGTTTCAATCCACCAGATGGAACGTGGAAATGTAACTGTCTTCAGTTTGTTATACCGGAATGCAGAAGACATTACTGCAATTACACCATCTGGAAGATATACACTTGTCAGTTCGTTCTTTGCGAACGCAGACTGTCCGATAATAAAGTTTCCTCGTCTGGTAACGGCATGGGTAACTGTATCGTCATAGTCTACTTTCATTCCTGTTGGAAATGTAACTGAAGTGATTCCATACCCACTAAATGCATTATCAGCTACTCCAACCAAAGCTTCTCCTTTATCATCCGTTGACGGAATTACCAAATCCTTATTCACCTTGATTTTTTCTTCACCGGATTCGGAAAATCCTGCAATGGCAGTACCCTTTACTACAAACTCACGGGTATAATCACAACCATTCAAGGTTCTTTCCATTGTCGTATACGTAAAATCCGCAGTTGTCCATTTCGAAGTATCTAGCACCTCTGCGTTATTTGCCGCAGCAACTGCTTCTGTCTCAGAATCTTCTGCCTGCTGCACTTCGGCCTGGCTCTCCTCTGCTTCCTGTATACTGTTTTCCGTTGCTTCTTCCGAGTCTGTCCCTGCTGAATCCTCACCCTCAGCTTCTGCTTTGTCAAACTCAGATTCTTCAGCATTGTTCTCCTGATTTTCTTGCTCTTCGTCCGTTTGTTCTTCGCCATTTACTGGTTCGCTTTCTATAGATGCAGCTTCGCCAGACTGTTCTACACCGACATTACTATCATAGTTCGCATTCGGTGCAGCCACAGCCGTCACAGACATAGAAAGCGACAGCAAGATTGCCAGAAAAATGGAGCCCATTTTCTTCTTTTTCATAGTACCTTCCTTTCATATATTGATACATTCATCTTACCATTTCTACTCGCTATCATTAAATAGATTTTTATTATAATAGTCTCTATTTATAGTTTTTATCTATATCATATATTACTTCTAGATATGAATAAAATTGTCTTTTATTTACAAAAAAGAGTGTCCAACGACACTCTTCTCTTCACACAAATTTACTTACACAATTTTTTCCATATTCCTGTCTTTCCCGAAATCCAGTAACACACTTCCGCCAGGACTACTCCTGCGATCACATCCACAAATACATGTTGTTTGGTCGTAAGTGTGGAAACGCACACTGCCAGAGCCATCAGCACGGAAAACAGCTTATATCCCCATGGGATTTTCTCCTGCTTTCGAATACCTATCACACAAAACCAACTTACCAGACAATGAATGGATGGAAACAGGTTGCTTGCAGAATCTATTTCATAGAGCATTTTCATGATGATTTCCCATATGGAATTGCCATCAATTACAGGTCTTACGTTCGTTGTTGGCAACACTAGAAAACAAATCAGACAGATGGCCTTTGCCATCACTTCTGCGCAGAAGAAACGGTACACTTCTTCTTTCTCCTGCCTTGCTGTCAATATATAATTGACAATCCAGAACAGATAACATCCCAGATAAATGCATACTGTCCAAGGCACAAACGGAATCTTCTCATCGATTCCCAACTCCAAATTATAATGAGGCCAGTTTCTTGCCAGGAACATGGCTCCACTGTAAACAAGCTGATTCCATACTACAATTGCAATCAGTGGAGCAACTGCGTAAACCGGAACCAGCGAAATTTTCTTTTTTCCCTTCATATGTCTATCCTTGTCTATCCTTTTTTCTTTCTCCAATCCACATTCCCTGTTTCACACGGAATTCCTTATCCTGTCTCAATACGCTAATCACTTCAGAACGAAGCTGAATTTTGTCCTTCTGGAACAACATCACGATGGAGGAACCGGCCAGTTCAAAGTGTCCTTTTTCCATCCCCTTCATAAAATGCTCATTATCATGGTCATTCACAATACCACCTACCACAAAGGCTCCAACCTCAGTCTGAACGACGGTTCCGAAGTGTTCTGTTTCCAACACCGTCCACACGCGACGATTCAGTGTATATACAGGATACACCTGACATGCTGATGGCTGAACACTATGAAGCATACCCGGAATATAATGGCTTGCCCCCTGCCGTCCATCATCAATATAAGAATAGTGATGATAATCCGATGCACACAAGCGGAAAATTAGACAATCCCCGCCATAGAACTGCTCTGCCAATTTTCTGTCATGTAGCAAATCATTCAATTTGTACTTAGAGCCCTTCACCCAGAAGCTGCTGTCCTCTTCGATTGGAAATGCACTCAGCCATCCGTCACACGGACTCACCAAATGTTCTGGATTCAAATCTACTTCCACTGGTTCTCTCTCCCGGATAAAAAACTCACGGAAGCTACTATACTTCTGTCCTTCAAACTCCTTCATAGAAATATGGTTCAGCTTTATATACAAAGGAATCACCGGCTTCGAAAATGGCGACCACAGGAATCTGACCATCATTTTATCCACTCTGCTGTGTAACAGATGTCCCATAATCATACGTCCTGCCCTTGTTCCATACAAAAAGCGTACTGCTAAACTATCTTTTCCCATTCTTTTACCCCTTCATTATTACTTTGCGAAATATCCAAAGAAAATACTATAAAACAAAATGCACCACGGTTTGGCAAGTATGATAATCCAGACAAATTTCCTGGTTGACATTCCACCTAAGCCAGAAAAATAACAAAGGAAATCATCTGGCGCCAGTGGTAGCAAAATTGCCAGAAACAACAGCCACGTAAAATATCTGCTTCCATTCAGCCTGTCCACCCAGGACTGGTATTTTCCCACAGGAACCATCACATTTACTATCTTTTCACCAAACCATTTTGCCAGTAAAAATGCAACAATAGAACCTACACTAATCCCGATATAGTTACACCAAAATCCCTGCACCGCTCCAAACATACCTGCTCCTGCCGCACAGCCAACCATCCCCGGAATCACCGGCACTACCACTTGAAGCATTTGAATACAGCCCAGAACCACCGGGGCAAATATGCCATATCTTCCCACATACTCACGAAATCCTTCTACCGAGTAAAACGAACCTGCAAAATATCCATTTATCATAAATATACCGGAAATAATCAAAAGTCCCAACAAAATCATCATCAATGTTCTTTTTATCCATATTTCTTTTGCAACCATTACGAACTCCTCCTCATCATTTCTATGAAACTCAGTGTACAGAGGATTTCTAAAAAAAATATGTGCATTTTCCTAAACATTTCTTAAGATTAACCCTCATCCATTATAACATGTTCCATCACAAAAGTGTGAAATGTTCTTTCTGATTATCAATAACCCCCTCTTTCCGAAGCTTACTGATTTCCACAGAAAGTCCGCTTCGCTCCACCTGAAGGAAATCTGCCAGTTCCTGACGATTATAGGGAATCGTAAACTGGTTACTGCCTGCCCGCTTGGCCTGAAGTTGCAAATAGGTCATCAGCTTTTCCCTTGTGGTCCGTTTGGAAGTGATTTCAATTTTCTGATTGAAGAACAGATTCTTCGATGCTACAATTTTAAGCAGATTACAAATAATCTGTCCATATGTCCCTTCGGAGTCTGCAAAATTCTGCTTCATTTTCAAGCAATCAATTAAAAGCACTTCTGTTTCTTCCGAAGCAACCACATCCACGGGCATCCGTTCGACTCCTGCCCACACGAAGGACTCTCCAAACAGCTCTCCCTGCTCAATATGAGTCACAATGCTTCGATTTCCCCAGAAATCAACGCGGACTACCTGAACCTGACCTGTAAGCACAATTCCCATAAATCTGGTCTTGTCTCCCTCTCTCAAAACACTCTGATTTTTCTGAAAATGAACCACTCTTGCATCAAAATATTTCATCATCTGGAAAATCTGCTCCTCTTCCATTCCCTGAAAGAGTGGACAATGTTCCAACACACAAATATATTTTTCCATGTTTTCTCCTTCTGTTGAAATTTCAACATACATTTTCTGTTTATCATATTATGATATGGGAGTCAAGAGATTTATACGTTTCTCCGAAAAATAAAATGACGAATCATCTATCAGGAGGCTAATATGCTTAGAAGAATTATAAAAATCAACGAAGAAAAATGTAATGGATGTGGTGCCTGCGCATCTGCCTGCCACGAAGGTGCCATTGAAATGGTAAACGGAAAGGCAAAACTCACAAGAGAAGATTATTGCGATGGTCTTGGTGACTGTCTGCCCGCCTGTCCTGCCGATGCTATTTCCTTCGAGGAAAGGGAAGCCCCGGCTTACAATGAAGAAGCCGTGCGTCAGGCTCAGGCAAAGAAAGCTGCTGCCAGTACCCCTCACCGTTGTCCGGGTGCCCAAGCCATGCTGTTAAAACGCAAAACCGTTTCATCCCCATCTGGCGAAAATGCAGTGGAAAGTCAGCTTCGCCAATGGCCCATCAAAATCAGCCTTGTGCCCGTTGCCGCACCTTATTTTGATAACGCCAACCTGCTGATTGCCGCAGACTGTACCGCTTACGCTTACGGTAATTTCCATCAGGATTTTATTCGTGACCACATTACCCTGATTTCCTGTCCAAAACAGGACACCAGCAAATATGCGGAAAAGCTGACAGAGATTATTTCCCGTAACAATATAAAAAGCATTACCATTGCCCGCATGGAAGTACCGTGCTGCGGTGCACTGGAAAATGCTGCAAAACTTGCTCTAAAATCAAGTGGAAAAGACATTCCTTGTAAGGTAGTAACGATTACTGCAGGTGGGGAAATTCTCGCTTAATCCAATATAATCAGATAGTCAAATGGGAAAAGCCTTCTTCCGGCTTTTCCCATATTTTTCATATTATACAATAGCAGCTTTCTTCCATCCGCCCTGAAAATACCGGATGCCGAATAACAAGACACGGAATGCCCAGTCAATGATCATCGCTACCCATACACCAAACACACCCATTCCCAGATTACGGGACAGAATATAGCTGAAGCCCACACGGAATACCCACATAGAAAATGTAGATATAATCATACAAGTCCTTGCATCTCCGCAGGCGCGGAAGGTGCTCGGCAGCGCAAAGGATTCCGGCCATATGAAAATCGTGCAAATGCCGTGGAACCACAAGATATTTCTTGCCGCCTCCGAAGCCGCAGCCGATAAATTGTAAACCTTTAAAATAACCGGTAGCAGCAAGAGGACAATGCCAACGGAAACCATCAGCCCCATATGCACAATCAGTAATAATTTTTTTTTATAGTATTTCACCTGCTCATAATCACCATATCCCACACATCGGGCAATTACACTTGTGATACCCATATTAATTGCCATTCCCGGAAGAATCGAGAACAGCGAAATGGTATTGGCAACTGCGTTTGCCGCAATGGCATAGGTTCCAAAACCAGACACCAGACTCAGCACCAGTATCTTTCCAAGCTGAAACATACTGTTTTCCAGTCCATTTGGTATACCAATCCCTAAAATCTTCTTGAGCATGCCCCACTCCGGACAAAAATGCAGACTTCTTTCCATACAAAGTTCTTCCTTCTGATTCAGAAGACACTTCACAATCACAACTGCCCCTGCCATCCTGGAAACCAGCGTTGGAATAGCCACACCTTCTGCTCCTCTGTGAAGTCCATAAATTAAAATCGCATTGCCTGCAACATTTATCACATTCATGAATACAGATACTTTCATGGGCAGTCCCGAATTGCCCATGGTCCGAAAAATAGCCGCTCCCGCATTATAAACTGCAATGAACGGAATTGATGCTGTCACAATCATCAGATATACATTGGCATATCCCATCACATCCGCGTCAATCCTTCCAAATAATCCATGTAGAATCCAATACTTTCCAATATATACCAGACCAGTAATCACAACTGCCATAATTCCCATGAACCAGATTAACTGTGTGGTGGATTTCCGTGCCTGCTGCCGGTTCCCCTGTCCTAAATATTGACCTGCTACTACGGCTCCCCCGGTAGCCAATGCTGAAAACAGATTAATTAAAAGTACCATGACCTGATCCACAAGAGAAACTCCGGACACTGCCGCTTCCCCTACATTTGCAATCATAATGGAATCCGCCATTCCTACTAATACTGCCAGAAACTGCTCAATAATAAGCGGAATAATCAGTGCCACAAGTGCGCGGTTATCAAATAAATATGAACTTGTATCTACCTTCTTCTTTGTCCGATTCATTTTCACTCTTCCTTTTTACTATATTACAACACCAAAGTTTACTCTTTTCCTTCCCTACTTGCAAGAGAAACTTGCTTCTCTATTCTCTGACATTCTTTTTTATTCTCTGAAAATTGCACATATTTGTTCGTTATTTTTGTGACAATTTACTATTGACGAATTCTCCTGTTTGGGGTGTATACTTTGTGTATCAGAAAGATTTATTTCATTTTAAGGAGGTATGCTTTATGGATAGAAGGATTAAAGTTGCTCAATACGGATGTGGAAAAATGAGTTTGTATCTGATGCGCTATGTTCTGGAAAAGGGTGGGGAGCTTGTTGCTGCGTTTGACCTGAATCCCTCTCTCATTGGCAAAGATATCGGGGAACACCTTGGAATAAAGGAACTCGGTATAAAAATCAGTCATGTAAATGATGCGGATGCCGTCTTAAAAGAGACAAAGCCAGACGTGTGCATAATCGCCACACGTTCCACAATGGCAGAATTAAAGGATGCATTTTCTGTTTGTGCCAAAAATGGAATCAATGCAATCTCAACCTGCGAAGAAGCTTTATACCCATGGAACTCTTCCTATGAAATCACAGCCGAGCTGGATGCTCTGGCAAAGGAAGGAAACTGTACCTTATGCGGAAGCGGTTATCCAGATATGTATTGGGGCTCCCTTATCACCACACTTGCCGGTTCCATGCACAAAATCACAAAAATCAGTGGAAGCAGCAGCTATAATGTAGAAGATTACGGAATCGCCCTTGCTGAAGGTCATGGCGCCGGTCTTGACATTGAAACCTTTGAGAAACAGATTGGAAAATATAATTCTTTAAATTACGAAGAGACATTAAAAGCAATTGAAGAAGGTCTTGTAGTCCCTTCCTATATGTGGAATCAGAACGGATGGCTGTGCAGTCAGCTTGGGCTTCACATTACCTCTCAGACTCAGAAATGTGTACCTGTGACTCACCCGACCGATTTACAGTCCAGTACACTTGGAATGACTGTGAAAGCAGGAGATGCCACTGGAATGTCTGCCATCGTTACTACAGAGACAGAAGAGGGCATTACATTAGAAACACAATGTCTTGGATATGTATATGGTCCAGAAGATTTTGACAGAAATGAATGGACTTTCCACGGAGAACCGGATACTACAATTACCGTTGACCGCCCTGCCACAGTGGAACTTACCTGTGCGACATTAGTAAACCGCATTCCTATGCTGATTGATGCTGAGCCTGGTTACATTACAACAGAAAAAATGCCGGTAAACTATTATCTGACAGAAGAAATGCACAAGTATGTAAAATCGAAATAGCAAAATAAAACCTAAGAGCCACTGTCTGTAAGAACGAAAACTACTTACAGACAATGGCTCTTTTCTTGATTCTCGATTTCACTGTCCTATCCGAGCTCTTTATTTTGTTCCGAAGATTCTGTCTCCGGCATCCCCAAGTCCCGGACAGATATATGCATCTTTATTTAACTCACGATCCAGATTACCTACATATAACTGAACATCCGGATGTGCAGCATGGAACTTCTCAATTCCTTCCGGTGCTGCAATAATGCATAAGAACTTGATGTTCTTGCCTCCGCGCTGTTTGATAAAATCCACTGCGGCAATAGCAGAACCACCAGTAGCAAGCATTGGGTCTGTTACTACAATTAAACGCTCATCAATTCTATCCGGAAGTTTACAGTAATATTCGTGTGGCACATGTGTCACTTCATCACGATACATACCGATATGCCCAATCTTTGCTGTCGGAACCAGTGCTGTAATTCCACTTACCATACCAAGCCCCGCGCGTAAAATAGGCACAATCGCAAGCTTTCTTCCTGCAATCTGCGGTGTCATACAAGTCTCGATAGGTGTCTCCACTTCCACTTCTTCTGTCGGAAGATCACTGAGTGCTTCATATCCCATCAGCATTGCAATCTCTTCCACCAAAGCACGAAACTCATTCGTCCCCGTCTTCTTGTCACGTAAGCGTGAAATTTTATGCTTAATCAGTGGATGCTCCATAATAAATACGTTTTCCATGTTCGTCCTCTTTTCTTTGAATTATTACTGGCTCTATTGTACATCGAATTGATATTTTTGTCGATACTTGTATTATTTTCATTCTTTAGTATAATCATTTTTACAGAAAGGAAGCAAGTATTGTTGTCATTGTTATGCGTCAGGTTGTTCTGCCGGTTCCTCTGGCATGGGTAGAAAAAGCAAATACACTATGAGATTCTCCCGTTCTCCATCTCATAGACTGCATCCACTATGTTCATAGTAGATTTTCTGTGGGATACCAGTACGATGGTCTTCTTCTTTGCTGATTCTTTTAAGGACTTCAAAATAATACCCTCATTAAGCGAATCCAGATTCGATGTCGGTTCGTCCAGCAGGATCAGCTCTGCATCATGCAAGAATGCTCTTGCGATTCCGATTCTCTGCTTCTCACCGCCAGATAACGTATCACCCAGTTCTCCGACTTCTGTGTCGTAGCCTTTCGGAAGGGTCATAATAAAGTCATGGATCGACGCTTTCTTTGCCGCTTCCATAATCTCCTCCCTCGTTGCTCCCGGTTTGGCAATGGCGATATTATTGGCGATACTGTCATGGAACAGGTGTGTTTCCTGCGTCACGTAAGACTCCATATCCCTTAGATGCTTTGTTGGGATCTCCCTGACATCCGCACCATCTACCGACACACTTCCTTCCTGCACATCCCAGAAACGCATCAGCAGTTTCAGAAGTGTGGACTTACCAGAACCACTTGCCCCATGAATGCCTGTGATCTGTCCCGGCTGTAAGGTAAGGGAATAATGATCCAGAATAACCTCTTCACCATAAGCAAAAGTTACATTCTCTGCTTCTGCCCCTGTAAACGAGTCCTCCCCGGTGTCCTTGGTGTCAGGCACCATAAAATTTAATTTATGGTGTCTGACACCATCATCATCCACATCCCCCGGTATTTCTTCCACAAGTGGTGTCTCTTCTAATAAAGAAAGAACACGCTCACCACTTGCCAGTGTCTGGTTCAGGTTGTTGGAAAGACTT